>JBFGJL010000163.1:0-4747 GCA_041577235.1 Acidimicrobiia bacterium
GCCCTGCGAGCTGCCTACGAGTGGGGCCACCGCCGGCTGCCGAGGCTGCTCGACTGTCGACCGATCTACGTGTCGCGCGCTGTCACCGCGGCAGGATTCGCCCTGGTCGGAGAGAAACGGGTATCGGTGTGGGGTCTGGCGGTGGCGGTGGTGGAGGCCCGCCGCCAGACCTGACCGCCCGCCTCCGCAAGCTGCGGGGATGGGGCTCGCCAGGTTCGGTACCGCCGGTGGACCCTGGAAGCTGGGCAGCCGCGGCGATACGGTGACGGCATGCACCGCGCTCCGGCTGTCGTGATCTGGGGCCTCGCGATCGTCGCCTGTGCTGGCCAGCCATCGGTTCCCTCCGTCCTCCAGGAGGGAACACCGCCGGCGGAGCGGGCGACGACCACCACCGCGGCTGTGACCGCCGACCCCACCTCGGCGACTTCGACCACCACCGCACCGCCGGCAATAGAGGCGGACGAACGGAGAGAGGAACGGGCGGCGATGGTGCGAGAGCAGATCGAAGCCCGAGGGGTGGACGACCCCACCGTGCTCGCCGCCATGAGGGAGGTGCCGCGACACCTGTTCGTCCCCGAGTACGAGGAGCTCGCCTACCGAGACCATCCCCTCCCCATCGGTCACGGACAGACCATCTCCCAGCCCTACATCGTGGCCCTGATGAGCGCCGCCCTGGAGGTGGCGCCGGGCGACAAGGTGCTGGAGATCGGCACCGGGTCCGGCTACCAGGCGGCGGTCCTGGCCGAGATGGGTCTGGAGGTCTACACGATCGAGATCATCGCCGAACTGGCGGAGCGGGCGACGTCGGTTCTCGGTGGCCTCGGCTACGAGGTGGCGGTGAGGGCCGCCGACGGCTACTTCGGATGGGAGGAGGAGGCGCCGTTCGACGCCATCATCGTCACGGCCGCTCCCGACCATGTTCCCCAGCCCCTGGTCGGCCAGCTCGCCTCCGGCGGTGTCATGGTGATCCCGGTCGGCCCGATCGGTGCAGTGCAGACCCTGTGGCAGTTCGCCGTGAACGAGAACGGTGAGGTAGAGGGCACCAGCTTGGGGCCGGTGTCGTTCGTCCCGTTCACTCGCGCCGAGGAGTGACTCCGGCCACCGCCGGCCGCGGGCGTGCCAGCAGCGCCGCCCCGGCGTAGGCGACGGCGCCGAGCCGCACCACGAAGGAGAAACCGAAACTGAGCGCCAGGAGGGCGGCGGCGGCGGCGCTGATCACCGAGACCGTGCCGTTGATGGCCCAGGCCCACGGCACCAGTCCGGCCGCCCGGCGCTCCAGATGGGCCAGCCCCCACGGGAACATGATGCCCATCAGAAGACCGAGAGGTGCGATCATGGCCGCCACCAGGGCCATTCGGACCGGGGCAGGGGCCGGCAGCGCCAGCGGCGTGAGCCAGCGCACGAAAGAGGGGTACAGAGCGGCCGCGGCCGTCAGAAGCACTGCGCCCGATCGCCAGCCGATGCGACGGGACCAGGCGCTCCCGACACCGGATGCGACCAACACCGCGAAGACGACGACTGCAAACGCGGAGGTCGGCCGTCCGATCAGCAGGATGAACTGCTGGATCAGGGGGATCTCCACGAAGAGGAAGGCCAGTCCGAGCAGACCGAAGTAGCCGACGGTCCACCACCGCATTCGGCCGTCGCCCGTGTCCTGCCGCGGCCGGCGGGCGAGCAGCGGCGTCGCGATCAACACGATCGCCGCCACTGTCGAGATCCCCAGCAGCGCCACGAGGACGAAGTAGCCGGCACCTCCGAACGGCTGCCACGTGCGCCCCAGCGTGTCGAGGACGGCTCCCGCCTGCGACCAGGTGAAGAAATGGCCGAAGAACGGGTGATCGTCGGTCGCGGGTCTGATGTCGAACTCATGGTTGGCGTAGATCGGGGTCGGATCCAACGAGCCGAGCAGGGCGGCGGCCAGGGTCGAGTACTGCTCGTCGGGCACGACGTTGAAGCGATTGGCCCTGGCCGGGTCGGACCCGGGGGCGGCGACGACGTCGAACTGGCGTTGCTCGGCGAAGCCGACGATGACCGAGAGGTCGGCCGGGGTGAACCCGTCGGGCTTGAGCAAGAGGACGCTCGTTGCGTATCCCCGCAGCATGACGGTGGCCGCCGCGGGGTCGAGCTGGGCGTTCCGCAGCGCCGCCACACCGGTGGCGAACAGCCGGATCTCCTCGCTCGGAGGGACCTGCACCCAGCGGGCCACCATCAGCACTCCACCCGGCTCGAGTCGTTCCAGGTAGCGACCGAAGGCATCGACGGTCAGGCGGTAGTCCTCGGCGAGGCTGTACGCCCCGGACGCCACCGGCCGGTAGGGAGAGGTGAGGGCGAGATCGATGACGTCGAAGCGTTCGTTCGCTCGTTCGACGAAGGTGCGGGGCTCGGCATGGTCGACCGTGACCCGGGGATCGTCGTAGACGCTCGGGCCGATTGCCCGGGTGGCGGCCACCGCCGCTTGGTGGGGCTCGACGGCGCGAACGGAGGTGGCGCCCATGGCCAGGGCGGCGATCACGTCCAGCCCGCCGCGGGGCTCGAGGATCAACGCCCTGGCCGACGGGCGGAGCGCATAGGCCACCGAAGTCACGAGGTAGGGGGCGAAATCGGCCGCGGTGGGCGATGTCCTCGACACGGGACTGAGATCGTCGCCGTCGAAGGTGAGACCGTCCTGGCGGGGTGGAACTCCCGGATAGGCGAGGCTGAGTCCGGGGAGCGACCTGATGCCGTCGCTGCGCACCAGATCGATCCGGGTCCCGGCATCCCATTCCGTCGAGACCACCTCCGCTCCCGGGTACCGAAGAACGGAGCTCAGCTCCTTGTAGGGGGAGAGGTTCATCGCCAGCGGGGCAGGTACGGCGGCCGCCACGATCAGCAAGGCGGCGGTGGCGGCTGCGGCCAGCCGTGCGTCACGTCGTGGCTCCGCGGCATGGGCGAAAGCGGCTGCTCCTGCCATGGCGATGGCGGCCGAGAAAGCGATCGCTCCTTCGCCGCCGAGCCAGGCGAGCCCGCCCAGGGCCGCCGCCGCCCCGGCACCCGACCCGGCGAGGCTGGCGCCGTAGATGCGGTGTGACGGCACCCGATCGGGCTGGTCGGCCCCGGCCAGCAGCGAGGCCACGATCAAGCCGGCGAAGAAGAACGGGACCGCCAGGGCCAGGTAGTAGACCACCAGGTAGAGGACCTGGCGCGGATCCCAGGCGATGGCGAAGGAGTCGAAGGGAAGTACGTTGGTGAGCAGGTAGGCGCCCAGGGTGGTCAGAGCCTGGGCGGCGGAGTAGCCGGCCCACCGCCGGGGCCCGCCCCGGCCCAGACCAGGCAGCGCGGTCAGGGCCGATCCACTCGCCCCCAGACCGAGTAGAGCCAAGCTCACGCTCAGGAACGCGAAGTGATAGAACTGGGCGACGGCAAACCCCCGGGTGAGACTGATCTCGAAAGCCAGCCCGGCGGCCGAGGTGGCGGCCACTCCGGCCAGGACGAGTGCGGGGTGCCGGCGGCGCGATCGGTACTCCGGCTCCCTCCCGGAGGCGGCTTTCTGCGCCTGGGCCATGGCCGTCCCTTCCGTCGTGTTCATCGTACGGAGAGGGTCCACGGCGAGGGTCAGCCCGGACCGGTCTCGTCCCTCGTCCCCCAGCCGTCCTCCGCCCGACCGGAGCCGGACACCGCCGCCCGGCCGAGTCGCTCAGCGCGCCGGGGCGGCGCCGTCTGGTCCCCTTCGGCCGAGAGTGGCCAGACGAATGGTGAAACCGATCACCAGCGCCGCCACCAGCAGCGCCCCCCACAGGCCCAGCCCTGCCTCGGGCTCGGCCAGCTCGACGCCGGTGAGGCTCAGATCGACGAATTGGGCGATCGACTTCTGGCCGTTGCGATCCTGGCTGTCCCCGTCCCAGATGGCGAAGGCGACCAGCGTGGAGCTGTCCACCCCGAAGGTGGCCATCCCCTCCCCGGCCGGGGCCAGAGCCCGTACGAACAGCGCCCGCCAGGTGCCATCCCGCCAGGCCCCGGCACCGTCGACGTCCTGCACCTCGGCGGTGGTGAGGGTGCCGAAACCCTCGGCGGCCAGGTTCTCAATGGGAGAGGGATGCTCCCGCTGGGCGAGCGGGTTGCCGGTGTGCTCGGCCGGCCGGTACAGGGGGTCGTCGGGATAAGGGTAGAGGTCGACGTAGGTGTCGGGATACCTGTCGCTGGTGCCCTCGAAGCCCCCGGCCAGGTCGGACTGCCAGACCGCCTTCCAGTGCCAGATGTTCACCGGCGTGCCCGGACCTCCCATGGTGTACGGGGTGGGGGCGCCGGCGACGATCGGGAACTGGACCGCGGCCGCGTCCGAGAACTCGGTCACTCCCGCCACCCCGTCGTCCATCGTCGCATCCGGCCACTCGAGGTGGAGATACAGCCGGCCGTCGTCGTGAAGGGCACGGACGTCGACCGCGGTGACCGTTCCGCCTCCGAAGGGCGGGACCAGGTTCTGGGTCGAGAGCGGGATGATCTCCGGCCGCACTCGGCTCCAGATCTCGTTCCAAGGATCGTCGGTGGGGATTGCCTCGGTGGTGTGCTGCGCCACCACCTGTTGGGTCTGGGACCACACCGGCACGGCTCCCACCAGACCGGCCAGCATCGCCGCCACGATCAGGAGGACGGTGGTGGGGCCGCTCCTAGATCCCGAGGCCATCGTCACCTCCTCCCGCCGCGGCCATCTGTTCGACCATCGCCCCCACGATCGGACAAGTGAGGTCGCCCGGTTCGTCGGCGATCAGCA
>JBFGJL010000164.1:0-4746 GCA_041577235.1 Acidimicrobiia bacterium
ACCCGTCGGCCAGATCCTGGCGGTGGAAGTGCGGGACGGCACTGGAGACGAGGACCGGCTGCTCCGCGACATCGCCACCGGCGCCACCGTCCTCGGGCCCGCCCCGGTGGGGCGGGGCCGGCGCTGGCTGATCCAAGGAGGCGATCTCGGCCCCGTGCGCACGGCCCTGCGGCCCGCGGTGCAAGAGATGCGTGACCGGGGGGCGACGGTCAGGATCGACGCCGATCCGCTCGATCTCTGACAACTATCCTGCCCGGCCGAGGGAGCAACATGGCCATCTTTCCCATCCGCACGTTCGGCGATCCGGTGCTCCGCACCGCCGCCGCCACCGTCGAGGTGTTCGACGAGGCCCTGGCGCGTCTGGCCGACGACATGATCGAAACCATGTACGACGCTCCTGGGGTGGGGCTGGCCGCCCCCCAGATCGGGGTGCCGAAAAGGGTCATCGTGTTCGACATCCAGGACGGAAGCGGCCCGCACGTGGTCGTCAATCCCGAGTTGGTGGAGACGGCCGACAGCTGGACATTCGAGGAGGGCTGCCTCTCCGTTCCGGGCCGGTTCTGGCCGATCACCCGCCCCGCCTTCGCCCGAGTGGAGGGGTTCGATCTCGCCGGTGAGCCGGTCACCCACTCCGGAGACGAGCTGCTTGGTCGGGTGCTCCAGCACGAAGTCGACCATCTGGCCGGCGAGCTGCTGTTGGAGCGGCTCACCACCAAGGTGCGGAAGCAGGCGTTGCGGGAACTACGAGAAGAGGCGCTCGGGCTCGCCGTCTCCGAGTGAGGCACCGAACCGTCTTTCTCGGGACCCCGTCGTCAGCCGTACCCTCCCTGCTGACACTGCACGAACGCACGGCCGTCGGCCTCGTCGTCACCCAGCCCGACCGGCCCCGCTCTCGGTCGGCCCGGCCGGTGGCACCCGCCGTCAAGGAGGCGGCAGCCGCGCTGGGCCTACCGGTAGCCCAACCCGCCGGCGCCGCCGAGCTGGCCGCCGCCCTCGGGGAGGTGGGCCCGATCGACGTCGGGGTGGTGGTCGCCTTCGGCATGCTGTTGCGCCCGGCCGTGCTGTCGCTGCCCCGGGCCGGATTCGTCAACGTCCATTTCTCGCTGCTTCCCCGCTGGCGGGGGGCGGCTCCGGTGGAACGCGCCATCCTGGCCGGTGACCCCGAGACCGGCGTCTCCCTGATGGTGATGGACGAGGGGCTGGACACCGGACCGATCCTCTCCCGGCGCCGCACCGAGATCGGCGCCGGCGAGACCGGGGGCGAGTTGACCGAACGCCTGGCTCGGATCGGAGCCGAACTGCTGGGCCGCGACCTCGGTCGTTACCTGTCCGACGAGTTGCCTCCCACCCCACAGCCGGAAGGGGGAACCAGCTACGCGCCCAAGCTCCAGCCGGCCGAGGCCAAGCTGGATCCGACCCTCCCGGTGCTTCGAGTCGAACGCATGATCCGTGCCTTCAACCCCCGTCCGGGTGCCTGGATGGAGGTCGCCGGGCAGAGGATGAAGGTGCTGGCAGCTTCGATCATCCCCACCCGCCTCCCGTCGGGTCGGCTGGAGGTGGCGGGTCAGCAGGTGTTGGCCGGCTTCGGGGACGGCACCATCGAGTTGCTGTGGGTGCAGCCGGCCGGCCGCAAGGCCATGGCGGCGGGGGCCTGGGCGCGGGGAGCGCGCCCATTTCCCGACCGGTTCGCGTGAAAGCCGGGAGCGCCCCCCGCCAGGCCGCCCAGCTGGCAGTCACCCGGGTGATGAGCGAAGGGGGCTACGCCAACTTGGCGGTCAGGGCGGCCACACGCCACCTCGAAGAGCCCGATCGGGCACTGGCCCATCACCTCGCCTACGGCACGATCCGCCGGCTGGCTCGGCTCGATCGAGCGCTGGCGGTTGCGGCCGGACGTCCCGTCGCGCGAATCGAGCCCGACCTGCTCTCGATTCTCAGGGTGGGAGCCTACGAGCTGATGTTTGGATCGAACCCTCCCCATGCCGCCGTGGACTCGGCGGTGGAGACGGCCGGAGAGGACCGGGGCCGACGCGGTTTCGCCAACGCGGTCCTCCGGCGGCTGGCTCGGGAGGGCGAGCCCGACCTCCCGAACGGGCTCGACGGCAAGGCCCTGCGACTGGCAGCCCCCGGATGGCTGGTCGAACGGCTGGAGCAGGACCTGGGCGATGGTGCGGCCGAGGCCTTTCTCCTTGCCTCGCTCGAGGATCCAGGGGCGACGGTGCGGCGCCGGCCCGGGGTGGAGGGCCCGGGAGATCCGGTTCCCGGCATCGAGGGGGCGTTCCGGCTGGCGCCCGTCGACCAGGCCCTGCCTTCCGACATCCCCCAGGACCCCGCCTCGGTGGCGGTCGGGCTGGCGATGGACCCCGAGCCGAGGGAGAACGTCCTCGATCTGGCCGCCGCCGCCGGCGGCAAGTCCATGCATCTCGTCGACCTCGGGGCCGGGTCCGTGGTGGCGGCCGACGTCCATACCGCCCGGGTCCACCGGGCGCGGAAGCGCACCATCCGGCACGGCTACCGCATTCCCTGGGTGGTGGCAGACGGTGGTCGTCCTCCCTTCGTCCCGGGTCGCTTCGAGGCGGTCTTGGTCGACGCCCCCTGCTCGGGGCTGGGGACCCTGCGCCGCCGACCCGAGCTTCGCCATCGGGTCACTGCCGCGGAGATCGATCGGCTCGGACGGCTCCAATCGGAGCTGGTGGCGGCCGCCCTGGATCTGGTCGGTCCGGGCGGAAGGGTCGTGTACGCCGTCTGCACCGTGACCGCCCGCGAGACGATCGAGGTGGTGGAAGCTCACCGGGCGAGCGCCCCGCTCGGTCTACCGGGCCGGCCCTGGGGCAAGGGTTGGCTGCTCGCACCGCACCTCACCGGAACCGACGGCATGTTCATCAGCCTCGTGTCGACGGGAGGCGAGCCGATACACTCGCCGTGATGAAGACGGTCCGCATCGCTCCGTCACTGCTGGCGGCCGACTTCGCCCGCCTGGGCGAGCAGGTGGCGGAGATCGCCGATCACGTCGACCTGCTCCACCTGGACGTGATGGACGGCCACTTCGTGCCCAACCTGACCTTCGGGATGCCGGTGATCAAATCACTCCGAGACGTCACCGGGCTGTACTTCGACTGCCATCTGATGACCTCCAATCCGGACGCCTACCTGCCCGAGCTGGCCGATGCCGGCGCCAACCTGGTCACCATGCACATCGAGGCCATCGGCGATCCCACCGACGCCGCCAAACAGGCACGGGACCTCGGCCTCGACTTCGGGCTCGTCCTGGGCCCGTCCGTTCCTTTCGCGTCGGTCGAGCCGTTCGTCGAGCTGTGCGATCTGGTGCTGGTGATGTCGGTAGAGCCCGGCTTCGGGGGACAGGTGTTCCGGGCGGAGGTCCTTCCCAAGCTGGAGCAAGTTCGCGAATTCGTTGATTCGCGGGGCCTGGGAACCGATATAGAGATCGACGGCGGTATCGATGCCTCGACCGCCCCGCTGGCTCGCGCCGCCGGAGCGGACGTGTTCGTGGCCGGGACTGCCATCTTCGGTCAGTCCGACCCGGTCGCCGCCGTGAATGCCCTTCGCCGAGCCATCGAAGACGCCTGATGAAGAAGACCATCCTCATCGCCGACGACGACCCCGACATCCTCCAGTTCGTCCGGGTCAACCTCGAGCTGGAGGGGTTCACCGTCGACACCGCCCAGGACGGTCGCGAGGCGGTCGATCTGGTGCTGGCCTCGCCTCCCGACCTCGTGCTGCTGGACGTGATGATGCCCAACATGGACGGGCTGGCGGCGCTGCGCCGACTCCGCACCCACCCGGCGGCCGCCAACACCTCCATCATCCTTCTCACCGCCCGGGCCCTGCCCGAGGATCGAGTACGAGGCCTGGAATTGGGAGCCGACGACTACATCACCAAGCCCTTCGACGTGGGCGAGCTGGTGGCGCGGGTCAAGGCGGTGCTTCGCCGCACCCAGTCGCTGCGAGACGTCTCACCCCTCACCGGCTTGCCCGGCAACTTCCGGATCTCGGCGGAGCTCGAGACCCGGGTGCTGGCCAAAGACGCCTTTGCCCTGGTTCACGCCGACCTCGACAACTTCAAGGCCTTCAACGACCACTACGGGTTCATGCGGGGCGATCAGGTCATCAAGTTCTGCGCCCACGCCCTGTTGGAGGCGGCATCCGAGTGCGGCGACCCCCAGGCCTTCGTCGGGCACATCGGAGGCGACGACTTCGTCGCCGTCACCTCGCCGGAGGTCGTGGAGGACTTCTGCAAGGCAGCCATCCGCATCTTCGACGACGGAATCCTCGACTTCTACGACACGGCCGACGCCCTGCGCGGGTACATCGAGGTGACCGATCGGCGGGGGGAGCGGCACGCCTTCCCCATCGTGTCGATCTCGATGGGCGTGGTCAGCAACCAGCAGCGCCGCATCGCCACCCAATGGGAAGCCTCGGCGATTGCGGTGGAGATGAAGGAATTCGCCAAGCAGAAGCACGGCTCCAGCTACGAGATCGACCGCCGCTTCGGGTAGGAGGCTCCGCTCCGGGCAGCCGGCCGGCGCCCTGCGGGGCAGCGGCGGGGTCGGCGGTAGACTTTTTCCGAGCGCCGGGGGATTCCACCTCCCGGCCTCCGATCCGAGGAGACGTGTGGACGAGCTGATGATGCGGCGGGCCATCCACCTGGCCCAGGCGACCCATCCCCACCCCAACCCCCGGGTGGGAGCAGTGCTGATCGATGGAGAGGGCCGGGTCACCGGAGAAGGT
>JBFGJL010000165.1:0-4705 GCA_041577235.1 Acidimicrobiia bacterium
CGGCTTCCGCCTGCTCCCGCAGTACCGCCCCCAGCCGGTCGACGGCCACCGGATCCAGTCCGGCGAATGGCTCGTCGAGCACCAGCAGGTCGGGGTCGTGGACCAGGGCGGCTGCCAGCTGCACTCGTTGCTGGTTGCCGTGGGAGAGCTGCTCCAGCCGGTCGCCGGCCCGATTCGCCAGCCCGAAGGCGGCCAGCCACCGATCGGCCCGCTCCGCCGCGGCCGGCCGGCTCATCCCGTGGGTCTCGCCGAAGTAGGTGATCTGATCACGGATTCGCATCCGCGGATACAAACCCCGCTGCTCCGGCAGATAGCCGAAACGGAGGCGGTCTTCGACGGCGACCGGTCGTCCCGCCCACCGGACCTCACCGTGGTCGAGGCGTACCAGCCCGAAAACGGATCGCATGGCGGTGGTCTTGCCGGCGCCGTTCGGCCCGAGGAACCCGAGCAGGGTTCCAGGCGACACGGCCAGCGAGCAGCGGTCCAGCGCCTGGACCCCTACGAAGCGCTTGCTCAGCTCGACCAACTCCAGCACTGCTGCCCCACCGTCGAAAGCGATGAGGCTAGCAGTCGACATGCTGTCGGAATCAGTGCCGGAGTTGCTCCGGCCTGACCTCTTCGGCCGGACTGCTCGGCCAGCGCGGTGCGGGTCGACTGCGCTCGGTGCTCCTCCACGACACACGGACGAAACACTGCATTCACCGTCGGCAACGCGGAGGCAACCCGGTCGAAACGCGGGTCTCGTAGCGTCCCTGCCCGACGGCAAGCGGAGGTGCGGGATGCGCAACAAGGTGATGACCATGACCGGGTTGGCGGCGCTGGCCCTGCTCGGACCCCTGGCGGGGTCGGCGCTGGCCCAAGAACTCGACGCCGCTCGGGTGCAGGCCAACCTGGACGTGATCGTCGTGTTCCTGGCGGCGGTACTCGTGATCTTCATGCAGGCCGGGTTCGCGCTGGTGGAAGCCGGCCTGACCCGCGCCAAGAACGTCGCCAACATCATGATGAAGAACCTCATGGACTTCTCCGGAGGGGTGATCGCCTTCTTTGCGGTGGGGTTCGGACTGGCCTACGGAACCGCCGGCAACGGCTTCCTCGGCACCAACGGCTTCTTCTTGCGGGGGTTGTCCGACGCCGACTTCTCGCCGGCCAATCTGGCCGTCGGCTTCCTGTTCCAGGTGGCGTTTGCCGCCACCGCCGCCACCATCGTCTCGGGGGCGATGGCGGAGCGGACCAAGTTCAAGGCCTACTTCGTCTACTCGCTGCTCATCACCGGTCTGGTCTACCCGATCGTGGTCCGCTGGCTGTGGGGAGGGGGCTGGCTGGCCGACCTGGGCATGATCGACTTCGCCGGCTCGACCATCGTCCACAGCGTGGGGGGCTGGGCGGCGCTGATGGGAGCGGTGGTGCTGGGGCCCCGGCTGGGCAAGTACGGGAAGGACGGCAGGCCCCGGGCGATCCCGGGCCACTCGGTCCCGTTCGTGGTACTGGGCACGTTCATCCTGCTGATCGGTTGGTACGGCTTCAACCCCGGCTCGCAGCTGGCGGCCGACCAGATGGTCCCCCACATCGCGCTCACCACCACCCTGGCGGCGGTGGCCGGAGCGGTGGCCACCATGATCACCATCTGGTTCCGGTCGGGAAAGCCCGACGTGGCCATGACCGCCAACGGGCTGCTGGCCGGCCTGGTCTCGATCACGGCGGGGACCGCCGCCGTCGACGAGTTGGCCGCCCTGGCCATCGGGGCGATCGGGGGAGTGTTGGTGGTGGCGGGCGTGGTTCTGTTCGACCGGATTCGGATCGACGATCCGGTCGGGGCGATCAGCGTGCACGGTGTCTGCGGCGCCTGGGGCACCCTGGCGGTGGGGTTGTTCGCCAGCGAAGGTGGGCTGCTGTCGGGTGGAGGAGCCGGCCTGCTGGGCGCTCAGGCGGTAGGGGTGCTGGCCGTGTTCGGATGGGTGACCGTCACCAGCGGGCTCATCTTCCTCGGCATCAAGGCGACCATCGGCCTGCGGGTCTCGCCCGAGGAGGAGATCCAGGGTCTCGACGTCCTCGAGCACGGGGCCCCCGGCTACGGTCCGGAGATCAGCCCGGCCCTACCCGGGAACGCCGCCCCGGCCTTGCGCTCGCCTGTTTCCAGCTAGCGGCCGCCTGAAAGGAGAACCTCATGCATCTGGTCACCGCCATCATCAAGCTCCACGTTCTCGATGCCGTGAAAGACTCGCTCCGAGCGGCCGGGGTCTCGGGTCTCACCCTGTCGGAGGCGAGTGGCTTCGGGCGCCAGGGTGGTCACACCGAGACCTATCGGGGGGCCGAGTATCAGGTCGACTTCGTGCCCAAGCTCAAGTTGGAGATCCTCACCGAGGAGCCGGACAAGGTGGCCGATATCGTGGCCGGGGCTGCTGCAACCGGTGCCATCGGTGACGGGAAGATCTGGATCACCGAGGTGGCGCGAGCGATACGGATCCGGACTGGCGAAGAGGGTTCATCGGCCCTCTGAGAGGAGCGGCCGGCCTCCTTCCCTCCCACCTCGGGCAGCCCCCCGAACGCCGGCCCGGCCAGAATGACGGGATGCACGAGTACGACGGAGTGGTGGTCGGTTCCGGGCCCAACGGTCTCGCCGCCGCCGTGGTGCTGGCGGAGGCCGGCTGGCGGGTGATCGTGCTCGAAGCGGCGCCCACCCTCGGCGGTGGCTGCCGAACCGCCGAGCTCACCCTGCCCGGGTTCCGTCACGACGTGTGCGCGGCCGCCCATCCGTTCGGGGTGGCTTCGCCGGCCTTTGCGGCGTGGCCGCTACGCCAGCACGGCCTGGAGTGGGTGGAGAGCGAGCTTCCGCTCGCTCACCCCTTGGACCAGGGGCGGGTGGTGGTGCTGGACCGGTCGGTCGAGCGCACCGCCGACGCCTTGGGAGACGACCGAGATGCCTACCGGTCGATGATGGGATCGCTCCTCGCCTCGTGGCCGAAGCTGGAGCCGGCGGTGATGGGGCCGCTGGTACGGATCCCCCGTCATCCGCTCGCCCTGGCCCGCTTCGGTCTCGGCGGCTTGCAGCCGGCCACCCTCCTGGCCCGGCGCCGGTTCCAGAGCGCCGAGGCGCGGGCGCTGCTGGCCGGGCTGGCCGCTCACGCCATCCTGCCGCTGAGCCGGCCGTGGACGGCGGGGGTGGGTCTCGTGCTGGGCGCTCTCGCCCATCGATCCGGCTGGCCGTTCGTCCGCGGGGGATCACAAGGGCTGGTCGACGCCCTGGCCTCCTACCTCCGCTCGCTCGGCGGCGTGATCGTGACCGGGGTCCACGTCGAAGCTTGGCCCGACCTCCCGAGCGGGCGCGCCGTCCTCTTCGACACCGCTCCCGACACCGTTCTCCGGGTGGCCGGGCACCGCCTACCCGACCGGTCCGCCCGCAGACTGGGACGTTTCCGCCACGGGCCGGGGGCCTTCAAGGTGGACCTCGCCCTGGACGGTCCCATTCCCTGGGCGGATCCCGCCGTGGCCGGCGCCGGCACGGTCCACGTGGGTGGAACCCTGGAAGAGATCGCTGCCGCCGAACGGGCGGTGGCCCGCGGAGAAGAGCCTGAGCACCCGTTCGTGCTGGTCACGCAGCCCACGGCCGCCGACCCCACTCGCGCCCCCAACGGGCAACACATCGTATGGGCCTACTGCCATGTCCCCGCCCGGTCGACGGCCGCCATGTCCGAGCGGATCGAGCAGCAGATCGAGCGGTTCGCCCCCGGCTTCCGCCGGCGGATCATCGCCCGCCATACGATGGATCCGACCGGGTTCGAGCAATACAACGAGAACTACGTGGGGGGAGACATCGCCGGTGGCGCCAACTCGGGCGTCCAGCTGGTGGCCCGACCTTCCGCCCGGCCCAATCCCTACGCGTTGGGCAACGGGATCTATCTGTGCTCGGCGTCGACCCCGCCCGGGGCCGGCGCCCATGGCATGTGCGGCTACCACGCCGCCCGTTGGGTGTTGCGGTCCGAGCGGGCCTGACCCCCTGGTTCAGAACCAGAAGGCGCCCTGTCCTTCCGGATCGGCGGTGAACCCCCAGGCCTCGACGATGAGACCGTCGGGGTCGGTGCGGTACACGTGGACTTCATCGGCGGTGTAGACGGCCTCGTCCCGGTGGAGGGTGGTGTGGGCCAAGACCACCGTGTGATCGTCGTTGGCGAGGATGTCATGGATCTCGATCATGAAGTCCTGCTGGCACTCCCTCGCCACCGAGCGGAGAAAACGGACGATCTCCTCCCGGCCTTTGTAGTCGCCCGAGCTGCGACGTCCTCCCCCGACGTGCCACACCGCCCGCTCGGAAAGGGTCCCCCCGATCGCCTCGAAATCACCGGCGCAGAACGCGCGGTACTCCTGTTCGATCCGCTGCACGTTCCGATGCTGCTGCACGCGTCCTCCCCGAAACCGATGGTCCGAGTCTCGCGCTCCTACCCCGGCCGCTGCAAGCGCCCCCGTCCGACCGGGCCGCCCTGCCAGCCGGTCACTCCGCCCAGCGATGGGGACGGGCGCGCACGTCGTCGAAGCCGAGCTGGTCGCAAAGGGCGAGGAAGTCCTCGCGCCGGACCCCCCGCCACTCGAGGTCGGCCAGATCGTGGGGGAGGGGAACGTCCCGGCGGAGGGTGGTGAGCGTCCGGTAGAGAGTCGCCTCGTGGCGGTGGGCGTGGAGGCTCTCGGCCAGCCGGGCGGCGCCTCGCACAGC
>JBFGJL010000166.1:0-4695 GCA_041577235.1 Acidimicrobiia bacterium
CCCGCCGCCGTGGTGTCGGGGATCGTGGGTCAGGCGATGCTGTTCTTCCTGATCGTGCCGGTGATGATCCCCACCACCATCGCCGCCTACACGGTGATCGGGGAGCGGGAACAGGCGACCCTGGAACCGGTCTTGGCGGCGCCGATCACCGATCGGGAGTTGCTGATCGGCAAGGCTCTCGCCGCCACCGGGCCGGCGGTGGTGGTCTCCTGGCTCCTCTACGGGCTCTTCCTGCTGTTCACCGCCCTGCTCGGGACCGAGGCCGTGCGGGCGGACACCTTCCAGATCGGGTGGCTGGTGGCACAAGCGGCCCTGGCCCCGGTGGTGGCGATCCTCTCGATCGAGGTGGGAATGGCGGTGTCGGCCCGGTCGTCCGACATCCGGGTGGCCCAACAGGTCGCCGGGCTGGCGATGCTGCCGGTGCTCGGGCTGGTGGTCGCCTTCAGCTACCGCCTGATCGATCCCACCCCCGGGTTCCTGCTGCTGGCGGCGGCGGCGGTGGCCGCGGTGGACGTGGCGGGCTGGCGGGTGGTGGAGCGGATGTTCGACCGCGAGCGGATGCTCACCCGCTACGGCGCCTGACGCCGGCCCCCGATCAGGTTCAGCACCGCCACGAACAGGGCCGCCCCGACCACCGCCCACACCACCGGCAGGCCTCCCACCACCCACAGCAGGGGCAGACCCAACCGTTCCGCCAACCAGCTACCCAACAGCGACCCGATGAAGCCCAGGGCGATCGATGCCAGGCAGCCGAGAGGACGGTCCCGACCGGCCAGCCGGGCCCCCAGGCTGCCGGCGAGGGCGGCGATCAGCAGCGACAGGAGGAAACGGAGCACGGCTCAGCCTCGAGTCGAGCCGATCACCCACGAGAACAGGAACCCTGCTCCGAGGGCGTAGACCAGCGAATAGCCCTGGGTGCCGACGATGGGTGGACCTCCGAACTCGCGCACCAGCACCGAGGTCACCATGCCGCCGATGATCCCCATCAGGATCGAACTGACCACGGTGGCGCGCCGACCGGCCACCACTCCCCCCACCAAGCCGCCGAACGCCGCGACACCGGCCACCAGGACCAGGGCCACCAGGAGTTGTTGATCCATGCCAGCGGGAATCTACAACAGCGACTCGAGATCGACCGAGCAGGAAGGATGTCGCAGCTTGGCCAGGCCCCGGCCCTCGATCTGCCGGACCCTCTCTCGAGTGAGGTTGAAGATCTTCCCGACATCCGACAATGTGCGAGGCTCGGTGCCATCGAGCCCGAACCGGAGGAAGATGACCTGCTGCTCGTCCTCGTCCAGCACGGTGAGGGCGTCGATCAGGTGGCGGCGCCGCATCACGTCGGCGGTGTGGAGGAACGGATCGGGCATGCGGTCGTCTTCGACGAAGTCCTGCAGTTCGGCGTCGCCGTCATCCCCCACCGGCCGATCCAGTGAGACCGTGTCGCCGGGAGCCTCCAGGGCCGCCTCCACCCGCTCCAGCTCGAGCCCGCTCGCCTCGGCGATCTCCTCCAGGGTCGGCTGACGCCGCATCTCCTCCGCCAGCGCCTGTTCGGTCTCCTGGACGGTGCGAACCACGTCGACCATGTGCACCGGCAAGCGGATGGTGCGGGCCTGATTGCCCAGGCCCCTGGTGATGGCCTGCCGGATCCACCAGGTGGCGTACGTCGAGAACTTGAAACCTTTGCGCCAGTCGAACTTCTCCACCGCCCTGATCAGCCCCAGGTTGCCTTCCTGGATCAGGTCGAGCAGGTCGAGGCCGCGCCCTGTGTAGCGCTTGGCGATGCTGATGACGAGGCGAAGGTTGGCGCGGATGAACGTCATCTTGGCTTCTTCGCCGTCGTGCATGAGGCGGTACAGCTTGGCCCGATCCGCCGGGGTCAACTCGGCGGCCGAGTCCAACTTGTGCTGCGCCTTCCGGCCCGACTCCATCGCCCGGGCCAGGCGAACCTCGTCGTCGGCGGTGAGGAGGCCGTGGGCCGAGACCTCTTCCAGGTAGATACCGACGGTGTCGGCCACCGAGGCCCCGTCTCGACCGTGCTTGGGCACGCCCGCCAAACCCCCTTCTCGATGCGTGTGCATCGCAACGTATCACGGGCGCACATGGCTTTCAATGGGCGGGTGCGGTTGGCCCCTTGTGGTCGAGACCGGGTACCCTGCTTCGCCATGACGGCTTCGGGCGCTCTCAGCCGTCTCCTCCTGGCCACCGTCTGTCTGGGCGTCACCGGCTGTGTGGGGACGTCGGTGACGGTGGTGGGCGACACGCCCGTCGCACCGCCGCTGTCGGTGCCTCCACCCCCACAAGTGGTGCTGGCGGTGGTGGACGAGACCGGCGCTCCCGCCCCGGGGGTGGAGGTTCGCTTCGACCGGGGGGATCCGGTTCTGACCGGTCCGGAGGGGACTGTGGCGGCCGATTGGCTCGGGCGTCCGATCGACATCGAGCTGAGCGGGCCCGGCTATCACCCGGAGGTGGGCACGATTCCCGAGTTCTCCGCCGATCCGGTGCGGGTGGGGGTCGACACGGTGGTGGCCGAGGGGAGGGTGGTCGATCCCCAGGGGCAGGCAGTGCCGCTGGCCCGAATCGCGCTGGGCGACTCCGAGGCGGTCAGCGGTCCCGACGGTTCATTCACCTTGCGGCGAGCCGTGTCCGGAGAGATGGTGGTCACCCGGCCGGCGTGGGAGACGGCCACCGTGGCCTGGGACGGCGGCGAGGGTCCGGTCGAGGTCACCCTCGAACCCGTCGAGGCGCGGGCCCTCCACATCTCCGGTCCGGCCGCCGGCGATCCCGACGCCTGGGAGGGCTTCCTCGACCTGGCCGACCGCACCGAGATCAACGCCCTGGTGGTCGACCTCAAAGACGAGTCGGGTCGGATCTTCTATGCCAGCGAGGTGGAGGTGGGGATCACCGCCGGGGCGGTCCGGCCGACCTTCGACATCGACGAGGTGGTGGCCGACGCTCGCGACCGGGACATCTACCTGATCGGGCGGGTGGTGAGCTTCCAGGATCCGGTGGCGGCGGTGATCCACCCCGACCTGGCGATCTGGGACACCACCACCGACGCTCCCTACCGCAACGGTGCCCAGTACTTCCTCGATCCCACCGATCCGGCGGCCCGCGGTTATGCCCTCGACCTGGCCGAAGAGGCCTGCCGGGCGGGGTTCGACGAGCTGCAATTCGACTACGTCCGTTATCCGGACGGCTTCCCGGCCCACGCTCGCTTCGACGGCGGCTCCTCCGAGCCGGAACGGGTGGCCACCATCGCCGGATTCCTCGCCCAGGCCCAGTCGCGGCTGCATCCCCTGGGGTGCGCGGTGGCGGCTGACGTGTTCGGGTTCATCGTCTCGATCCCGGGCGACGGCGGCATCGGCCAGCATGTCGAGGAGCTGTCAGGAGGCGTCGACGTCCTCTCGCCCATGATCTACCCCAGCCACTATTCGAGCGGGTGGTTCGGGTTCGAGTGCCCGAACGCCAACCCGGGCCCGGTGGTGGCCAACGCCCTCGACGACGGCCTGCCCCGGCTTCAAGATGGAACCTATCTGCGCCCCTGGGTGCAGGACTTCAGCCTGGGGTGCGGAGGCAGCTACGGAACGCCGGAGGTCAGGGCGCAGATCGAAGCGGCCGCCGAGCGCAACCTGGGCTGGATGCTGTGGAACTCGGCCAGCCGGTTCACCATCGACGCCCTCGCCCCGGCCGAGTGAGCGGCGGGTTTCCGTCGGCCGGGGCGGGACTGGACCAGTGGGAGGCGGCGCTGACGAGATGCCGCCGCTGTCCCCGGCTGGTGGCGTGGCGGGAGTCGGTGGCCGCCACCAAGCGGGCCGCTTTCCGGGACTGCACCTATTGGGGCCGGCCCGTCCCCGGCTTCGGTGATCCCGACGCCCGCCTGCTGGTCGTCGGCCTCGCTCCCGCCGCCCACGGCGCCAACCGGACGGGCCGGATGTTCACCGGCGACCGGTCCGGCCAGTGGTTGTTTCGGGCGATGTATCGAGCCGGCTTCGCCAGCCGGCCAGGATCGTTGGAACGGGACGACGGCCTCGTCCTCTCCGGCGCCTATGTCACCGCCGTGGCCCGTTGTGCTCCGCCGGGCAATCGGCCGACCGGCGCCGAGCTGGACACCTGTGAGCCGTGGCTGGCGGGGGAGCTGGATCGGTTGTCGGACCTCGAGGTGGTCGTGGCTCTGGGGGGCGTGGCCTTCGGAAGGATGCTGCGTCTTCTCGGCCGGCGGGGGGTGGATCCACCCCGGCCCCGGCCCTCCTTTCGCCACGGGCAAGAGGTGGCGATGGACGCGCCGGGCCTCCACCTGCTCGCCTCCTACCACCCCAGCCAGCAGAACACCTTCACCGGCCGGCTCACCGAGGAGATGCTCGACCGGGTGTTCCGGAGGGCGGCGGAGCTGGTGGAGGTTTAGGCCGGGTTTACCGTCCCGCCGGTACGGTCGGGAGGAGCCGCCCACGAAGGTACCGTTATGCCGGTGCGGATCCTGGTGGTCGAAGACGAACCCGACCTCGCCGAGGCGATCGCCACCGGCCTGCGGCGCGAAGGCTACGCGGTCGACGTCGCCCTCGAGGGGGAGAGCGCGCTCGACCGGTGCTCCTACACACCCTACGACCTCGTCTGCCTCGACCTGAACCTCCCCGACGTGGACGGCCTGGAGGTCTGCCGGCGCATCCGGGCCGACGGCCGGGCCGCCACCCCCGACGG
>JBFGJL010000167.1:0-4684 GCA_041577235.1 Acidimicrobiia bacterium
ATCATCGTGTCGATCCACTCCCCGGCGGAATGACCGAACACGGCCAGCGCCCGGCGGGGGATGTCGGCGTAGGCGATCACTCCCGCCCGCATCGCGTCCATCAGATCGTGGGTCAGGTAGGCGATGCGGTCGGCGAACCGGCACAGCTCTCCCTCCGGGGTGGAGGGAGGAGGATCGATCCGCCAGGAGTGGGCCCGTACCCCGTCCAGCACCTCGACGGTCAGGTTGAGCGGCTCCAGCACGGTCAGGACTCGCACGCTCTGGGCCGAGTGGAGCCACTCGTCGTCCACGTAGGGCGAGAGCGCCTCTTCTCCGGTGTGACCGAAAGGGGAATGCCCGACGTCGTGGGCCAGGCAGATGGCCTCGGTCAGCGATTCGTTGAAGCTGAGTGCCGCCGCCATCGCCCGCCCGATCTGGGTGACTTGGAGGGTGTGGGTGAGGCGGGTGACGTAGTGGTCCCCTTCCGGGTTGATGAACACCTGCGTCTTGTGCTTGAGGCGGCGGAAGGCCTTGGCGTGGAGGACGCGATCGCGGTCCCGCTCGAAGGCGGTCCGGTACGGGTCGGGGTCTTCCGGCTGCCGACGACCGGCTGATCGGTCGGAATGGGTGGCCATCGGAGCAAGCAGCTCGTGCTCGAGCCGCTCCCGGTCGACTCGGTCCCGCCGGATGACCCCGTCGCTCATCCACCCCCCAATCGGGTCACCGTCTGGGAGAACTCGTCCCAGTCGTGCACGTCGAGGGTGCCCGGCACGGGCCGGTTCCACGGCCGCACGAAGCGGCAGGTGATCGCCTCGGGACGGGCGCGATGGATGGCGTAGACGTGGTGGGGAGCGTCGTCGAGATAGACGTCGCAGGGCACCCGCCACTTCTCGTCGGTTATGTGGACCTCGCGGGTGGGCAGCCGATGCTCGGCGATCCAAGCGTAGGTGTCGTGGACCGCCCAGTCGGGTTTGGTCGTGAGGATGATGATGTCGTGACCGCGCCGCTGGAGCCGGCGCAGGGTGGCCACCGCTCCCGGGTAGGTCTCGAGATGCCGGAACAGGCTGCCTCCACCGTGATCGCGCGCCCAGGCCCAGAACTCGCCCATGTGGCGGAAATGGGTGAGGGCGGGGATTCCGTTCCAGGCCTGGACGGCGTCGTCGCGCAGGCTCGCTTCGAAATCCTGGTTGTACTTCTTGACCCATCCGGCGTTGAAGTCGGCCACCACCCCGTCCAGGTCGATGCCGAGACGCATGGGCCGGAGTCTACGATCCGTCGCTCACACGGTCTGGACCGCCGCCAGCACCTCCGGCAGCCGGCGCTGTAGCAGCCGGGCTGCGATTGCCAGGCCTGCCCCGTATACGGCCGCTCCCCATCCCACCGCTCCGGCCGCGGCCGCCCACCCGGGCCAGGCGCCCAGCTCGACCAGAGCGAAGGCGACGCCCACCGGCAGCATCAGGATGCCGATGGTGAAGAACGAGAACAGCTGCGAGACGATCGCCAGGCAGCCCTGTTCGGTGGCCTGAGAGAAGAGATCGGTGCCGAGCTCCGGCAGCCGGAGTGGGGTGACGATGGAAACCAGGTTGCCCACCGCCAGCTGACAGCCGATGGCCGCCACCGCCAACCCGGGAGCCCAGGGTAGGTAGCGCCAGCCACCGGTGGCGGCCGCCAGCACCAGGGTGAGGACGGCAGCCTCGGCTGCCAGGGCGAGGGCGGTGGCTAGGTTCTTGCCCATCAGCAGTCGACGGGGTGGGAGCGGCAAGGCGAAGAGGAAAGAGGCGGACCTCCGTTCCCAGCCGAACTGGTTGAGGGCGATGGGAAGGCCGACGAACAAGACCAGGGCCGGACCTCCCAGGGTGAGGATCGGCCTCGACTGCAGGAACTGGATTCCGGATCGGCCCACCACCACCGAGGCGGCCACCACCCCCAGGAACACCACCGCCCCCGTCCACACCAGGCGCTGGCGCGGGTCGCGCAGGTAGGAGCGCAGTTCCTTGCGGGCCAGGGTGAGGATCGATCCCCACCCGGCCTTGGCGGCGAAGGGGCGGAGCCGGACCGACGAGCCACCGGTGGCGCTCTCCGGGGTGGTGACCGCCCTCCGTACCAGCCGGTACCAGGCCACCACCAGCGCCAGGAGCCCGATGGCGGCTGCCCCGAGATCGGCCAGGGCGGTGAGGTAGCGTCCCTCCCCGGCGGCAACGAGGGCGTGCTGGGCGGCGGCGGGAGGGATCAGCCAGCGCCACCCGGACAGGGAATGGGCGGACACCGCTCCTCCCAACCCCAGCTCTCCCACTCGGGAGGAGATCGCCCGCTGGAGCAGGAACAGCCCCGTCCCGAGCCCCGCCACCAACAGGATGGTGGCGTCGCGACCGCGCCGGCTCCGTACCACCAACGAGACCAGCGTGGTGAAGGCCTGTCCTCCCACGATCAGCATCGCCAGCAGCAGCAGGGTGGCCACCACGGCCAGAACCGCACTGCCCGGCCGGAGGAAGAGACCCAGCCCCACCCCGAGCAGGCCCAGCGGCAGGAGGATCGGGGGCGTCACCAGACCGGCGGCGGTGAGGCCGATCATCAATCGAGCACGACCGATCGGCAACAAGGCGAAGCGGCTCGGGTCGAGGGTCTCGTCGAGCGGGAACAACAACACCGGCAGCGTCGCCCACACGATGAAGGCGACGGTCATCACCCACAGGGAGAGATCGGCCTGCTCGGCGGCCGTCAGCGGCAGGGCGGCGCGCCGATAGCCGGCGGCCAGCAGCCAGGAGGAGACGGCCAGAACCAAGGTCAGCAGCGGCAGTCCGACCGCCCGCTGGAGATCGCGGCGGACCCCGTTGACCAGGAGCCGCCATTTCAGGACGACGAGCTGCCCAACCAATCCAACCCACCTCTCAGCTCGGCCGCCCCCACCGCCTTCAGAAAGGCGTCCTCCACCGAATCGGCCCCGTAGGTCCTGCGAAGGTCCTGCGGGGTGGCTTCCACCGTGAGGCGACCGGCCACCATGATCCCGATGCGGGTGCAGAGCCGCTCCACCAGGTCCATCACGTGCGATGAGAACACCACGGTGGCGCCACCGGCGGTGTACCGCTGGAGGAGATCGCGGATCAGCCGGGCGCTGACGGCGTCGACTCCCTCGAAGGGCTCGTCCAGGAACAAGACCGGAGGGGCGTGGATCACCGCCGCCGCCAGAGCGGTCTTCTTGCGCATTCCTCGCGAGTAGTCGGCGATGAGGACATCGGCGGCCGCTCCCAGATCCAACAACTCCAGCAGCTCGTTGCGGCGCCGGACCGCCTCGGATTTGGCCAGCCCGAAGGAGGCGGCGGTGAAATCCAACAGTTCCGCCCCAGTGAGGCGCTCGTAGAGGTTGAACTCCTCGGGGAGGACCCCGATCCGGCGTTTCACCTCCAGCGGATGTCGCCACGTGTCGAACTCGCCGACTCCGGCCGAGCCCTGGTGGGGTCGCAGCAGGCCGACGATCATCCGAATGGTGGTGGTCTTGCCGGCCCCGTTGGGCCCGAGCAGGCCGTAGAACTCGCCCGGCGCGATGGCCAGATCGACCCCGGCGACCGCGGTCTTGGCTCCGAAGCGGCGCACGAGGTGGCGTGCCCAGACGGCCGAGCCCCGCTCACTCCGCTGCATGTCTCTCCGATCTTCGGCGCGCGTCCGGCCCCCCTGCAGCCATTCCTGAACCGACGTGTACGGTAGGCGGTCAGGGGGGCGGAGCCCGCCCGAGCCCGATCCGACCCCGTGCCCCAACGGCGGACGGTCGGGTTACCATCGCCGGGTGGAGTACCAGGCTCTGTACCGGCGGTATCGACCGCAGACCTTCGACGACGTCATCGGCCAGGACCACGTGACCAAGACCCTGGTCCGGGAGGTGGCAGATGGCAAGGTGGCCCATGCCTACCTCTTCGCCGGGCCGCGTGGCACCGGCAAGACCACCACCGCCCGGATCCTGGCCAAGGCCCTCAACTGCCGCGATCCTCGCTCCGACGGTACTCCCTGTGGGGTGTGCGAGACCTGCGTCGCCATCGCCGAGGGCTCCTCGCTCGATGTGATCGAGCTGGACGCCGCCTCCCACAACAGCGTGGACGACATCCGCGACATGCGGGTGAGCGTCAGCACCGTCGCCTCGGTCGGGGGAGCCCGAAGGGTGTTCATCCTCGACGAAGCCCACATGCTGTCGAAGGCGGCCGGCAATGCCCTGCTCAAGACCCTGGAGGAGCCCCCCTCCCACGTGCACTTCGTGCTCGCCACCACCGAGCCCTACAAGCTGCTCGACACCATCCGCAGCCGCAGCCAGCGTTTCGATTTTCACCCGGTGGGGGTGGAGACGCTGGTCGGACACCTCCAGAAGGTGGCCGCCGCCGAAGGGTTCGGCGTGGAAGCAGGCTCGCTCACCGCCGTCGCCCGCCACGCGGCGGGGTCGGTGCGGGACTCGCTGAGCCTCCTGGAGCAGGTGGCGGCGCTCGGTGCGGGTACCGTCGACCTGCGGGGGGTGAATCGTGCCCTCGGCCTAGCCGACGGGGAGGTGTACGGGCGGCTGGCGGGGGCGATCGAGACCCAGGACGCCCGCACCGCCCTCGAGCTGGTGGCCGGGCTGGTGAGCGAGGGGGTCGATCTGCGCCGGTTCGTGTCGGAGTCGCTGGCGTTCTTCCGGGGGGTCTTCCTCGCCCACTACGCCCCCAATCTGGTCGAGGTGGCCGAC
>JBFGJL010000168.1:0-4673 GCA_041577235.1 Acidimicrobiia bacterium
CTCGTCATCTCTCCAGCTGCATACGGCGCCGGCTGTGACCGGGGATGAGCGTATGAGGTGCCACGGCCGCACCGGGGCTCAGGGAAGCTCCTGGCGTCGACCCTGGTGGTCCAGCCACGCTTCGGGATCCACCCCGAGTCCATCGGCGATCCGGTTGATGTAGTTGAAGTAGGCGCACACTTGGGCGGCGTCGCTGATCGCCCGATCGTCCCACCCGGCCCGCCGGAGAACGTCGACGTCGGCGGCGGTGATCGAGCCGGGGCTGCGGGTGAGACGGTCGGCGTAGTCCAGCAGGGCGAGAGTGGGGGCGTCCAGTCCGCACGTGCGCCAGTCGGCGGCGAAGCGGTCGACCAGCTCTTGGTCCTCGACCTCGGCCCGGAGGTCGTGCAAATGGGCCCGTATTCAGTAGTGGCATTGGTTGGCCTGGGAGGTGACCACCGCGATCATCTCCCGCTGGGCGCGAGTCAGCGGCGACTCTGCGAACATGATCGTTCCGTACATGCGCATGGAGTCGCGCAGCGCTTCCGGGTTGAGGCTCTGGACGGCGACGATCTCCCACAGCCGCCCAGCCGAGCGGATGCGCTGCTCATAGACCCGTCGCAGCAGACCAGTGGCCTGGTCGGGGTGGACCTTCTCGATGTGGGCCACATGGCAACGGTAGCCGTAACCGCCCTCGGTCCGCCGCGCCGGGTTAGCGTGGGAGATACCCATGCCCTCGTGTTGCTATCCGGACGAGTACGGGAGGTTGTTCAACGGGACCGAGGCGGCCCGGGCCGCCCGCCGCTACCGGCGGCGCGGGCTCGTCGGCTCTGCCCGAGACCTGGCCCAGGCTCTCCGAACGCGAGGGATCGAGGGCCTGACGGTGCTGGAGGCCGGTGGGGGAGTGGGGGCCATCCAGGCGGAGCTGCTGGCGGCGGGCGCGGCCCGAGCCGTCAACGTCGAGCTCTCGCCCGAGTGGGAGGGTGCAGCTGCCGACCTGTTCGCCGACTTGGGGATGTCAGGCCGCGTGGAGCGGCGGTTGGGCGACTTCGTGGACGAGGCGGAAGCCCTGTCTCCGGCCGACGTGGTGATCCTCCATCGGGTGGTGTGCTGCTATCCGTCGTGGGAGCGCCTGCTGGCCGCCGGTATCTCCCATGCCCGCCAGCTGCTGGCCCTCACCTTTCCGGTCGACCGCTGGCCGGTGCGGACCGTCATCGGCTTCGGCAACGTCTGGATGAGGCTGCGGCGACGGTCGTTTCGAGCCTTCGTCCATTCCCCCGAAGCGATGATGGCGACCGCAGCTGAGGCGGGTTTCGTCCCCGGCTACGACCGATCCGGGCGGGTGTGGCGGACGGTCGTGCTGGAGCGCCGGTAGTCCGAGAGGAGCCCCAAGCGGCTGGGTGGGCGGTGGCCTCCGGGGTGCTGGGAGGGGCGTAGGATCGGATCGAAGGGCGCCGGAGTTCGGATGAGTCGAAGGGGGCATCGCATGCGCAGGTCACTTCGATGGTGGATCAGTCTGGTAGCGGTGATCTCGATCGGGGTCGGAACCGCCGGTCCGGCCCTCGCCGACCACGACGTGGGCCGCATCGCCTTCGTCTCCACCCGGGACGGCGACCAGGCGATTTTCGCCATGAACGGCGACGGGTCCGGCCCGGTGCGACTGACCGAAGGGGGCGCTTTCGACACCAACCCGGTCTGGTCGCCCAACGGCACGAAGATCGCCTTCCAGCGCGACACCGAGCTCCACATCATGAACCCCGACGGGTCGGATCTGGAGTTGCTGGCGGGTGGTTCGGCTCGGGCCCCGGCCTGGTCGCCGGACGGAACCCACCTGGCCTTCGTTCGCGATGTGGAGGGGGGCGCCGACAACGATGTCTTCGTGATCGAGCTGGCCACCGGGACGGTCACCGACATCACCGACGATGCCCGCGTCGAATCGGCTCCGTCGTGGGCGCCGGGCGGCGGCCGCCTGGCCTTCACCGCCAGCACCGACGGCGGCGCCGGGGACGTGGTGATCGCCCGCGCGGACGGCTCGGCGGTCACCACCCTGGTGACACCCGCCGACGAGGACGTGGCCGTGTGGTCGCCCACCGACGACCGGATCGCGGTGGTGGCGGACGGGGTGGTGTCAGTCATCGCCCCCGACGGCACCGGGCTGGTGACCGGCCGGACCGCGGTCGACGGTGAAGAGCGTTTTCCCGCCTGGTCGCCGGACGGCACCATGCTGGCGTTCGTCTCCGGGCCGTTGGAGGGGGGCACAGGCGACGTCTACGTCGCTCCCTGGGACTTCTCGGCTCCGGTGGTGAAGATCTCCGACGACCTCGACCTGGAGCTGGGTACTCCGGCGTGGTCGCCCGACGGGACCAGACTCGCCTACGGCAAGGAGACCGGCGAGCACGAGGCCGACGTGTTCAGCGCTGGCGCCGACGGCAGCGCGGAGAGCAACCTCACCAGCGCTCCCGGGCTGGACTTCGGGCCGGACTGGCAGCCGCTGCGGTTCACCGACATCGCCGGGTCGACCTTCGTTCACGACATCCTGTGGGCGGCCGAGCAGGGCATCACCATCGGGTGCAACCCGCCCGGCAACACGCTGTTCTGTCCAGGCGACCTGGTCACCCGCGGGCAGATGGCGGCCTTGCTGGTGCGGGCGCGGGGTCTGACCGAGGGGACGGGAAGCGACCGGTTCGGCGACGACGACGGTTCCACCTTCGAAGGGGACATCGACCGGCTGGCGGCGGCCGGGATCACCAAAGGCTGCAACCCGCCGGCCAACGACCGGTTCTGCCCGAACGATCCGGTCACCCGCGGCCAGATGGCGGCCTTCTTGCATCGGGCCAGTCCCTACCTGGACGGCTGACCCGGGGGTGGTTCCCCGGTGGGTGGAGGCCTCCTGGTCAGCCGAGGCTCTCGTCGCCCTGCTGACGGAGGAACCGCTCGATCTCGGCCGCCAGCTGTTCGCCCGAGACCACCCCCTGTTCGTCGACCATCGATTCGAGCTGCGTCACCACCTGCTTCACCTCTGGCCGCGCTTCGACGATCGCATCGAGCTGGACCCGCTGGTCGACGGCATCGTCGGGCAGCCGGCCCGGGGAGATCGGTTCTCCCAGGTGTTTGGAGACGCGCTCGACCAGGGCCAGCGCCGCCGCGTAGTAGGTGGTGCCCACGTAGTGGGGGACACGTGCCCAGAATCCGACGCTGGCTATCCCGCCCAGAGCCACTGCCCGCTCGATCGTGCTGACTGCCGAGCCCGGAACCCGCAAGAGGCCGTCGGGCCGGTCTTCGCCCGGTGGCAGCAGATCGGGCTGGGAAGCCGTTGTGATGATCGATACCGGACGGGTGTGGGGTGTCGCCCAGGGGATACCGCCCAGTGAGATGTGCCGGGTCACGCCCAGCCGCTCGGCCAGGCCGGCCACGCTCGCTCCAAGCCGCTGCCAGTTCCAGTTCGGTTCGATACCGGTGACCACCAAGATGTCGTGAGCCTCCAACTGGTTGACTTTCATCACCAGTTCGGGCCATTCGACCGACTGGATCACGCCTTCCATGAAGTCGAGGGTGGGTCGGTTCTGGCGGTAGTCGAACAGGGCGTCGGAGTCGAACACGGCCACGAGCGAACCATCGCCGGCCAGCGCCTCGGCGGCGGTGGTCCCGGCCGAGCCGGCATTGACCCATCCGTCCAGAGCGAGCACCAACACCGGGTCGCGGAACGGACCGGAGTCGATCAGTCGATAGAGGTCCACCCCATCAGGCTAGGGAGGTTGGGTCGACACCGCACGGCGGTCAGGCGTGCAGCTCCAGCACATCGCCATCGGCAACCGGATGGTCGCGCCCCACCTGCTGTCCGTCGAAAGCCCCCTGTCCCCACAGACGGGCGAATCGGAGGGTGGCGGCCATGTCACGATGCACCAGCCGAGCGACGTCGAGCACCGTTTGCCCGCTTCGCACCGTGAAGGGACGTCCCAGATCTGCGGTCTGCCCCGGCACCTTGGTGTAGACCCGCACGATCCGGAGCCGGTCGAACAGGAACGAGCCGATCCGGTCCAGCCCGGCGCCGGTGGTGGCGGACACCGTGACGTGTGGATAGTCGTAGCCGGTCAGCTCGGCCAGGGCACCGAGCTCGGCGTCGAGGTCGGGCAACAGGTCCGCCTTGGTCGCCACCAACAGCGTCGGAAGGATCCGGGCGAAGGGATCAAGCTCCTCGCCCACGTTCTCCGGGGGTTCGTCCCATGAGGCAACCAGATGGATTCGCCGGGCGGCCAGCTGCTGGTGAACGTCGAGCAGCCGTTGCACGCACTCGGGGTCGCCCAGATCGACCACCAGCAGGGCGGCGTCGGCGGGCTGGACGGCATTGCCGATCCACGGGATCGGATGTTCGGGGGACACCGAGGGGAGATCGATCAGCTGAATGGCGACGTCCTCGTAGGGCAGCATGCCCGGCTGCGGGTACTGGGTGGCGAAGGGATAAGGCTCGGCGGCGGCGTGGGAGCCGGTGAGGCGGGCGTGCAGCGCCGACTTCCCCGAGTTGGGAGGCCCGAGCAACGCCACCTGGGCCGCACCCTCCGGGCGGATGACGGTGGCGGGCCCGCCCCGGGTTCCGGCCCGCTTGGGTCCGGCCAGTTGCTCGGTGAGCTCTTTGACTCGAGATTTGAGATCTGCCCGGAGATGCTCGGTGCCCTTGTGCTTGGGGATCGTCCGCA
>JBFGJL010000169.1:0-4659 GCA_041577235.1 Acidimicrobiia bacterium
GGCGGAGGGCCTCGATGAGTTCGCCCAGCTGGTCATGCTCCCGGTCGGTTAGGTGCTCTCCCTGCAGGGCACTGCTGGCGGTGGCCAAAGCGGCGTGAAACTCCTCCTCGGTACCTACAGCCACGTCGACGTGCTCCAGCAGGGCCCGCACCGCCGTGCCGTAGGCGCGCCGGTCGGCCCACTGGTCCGGTCGCAGGTCGAGGTCGAGCAGCACCGTCGGCTCACCCGCCGCCGCGGCCCGCTCGCCGGCATAGAGGGTCGCCTCCTTGCAGGTCCCCCGGGACAGCCCGGTGCCCGACAGCACCACCACACCCGAAGTGGCCAGAGGAAGTCGGTCGACGTCGTCGATGGTGATGTGGATGTCGGCCGGGTTGTCACGGTAGAAGGTGAGCGGAAAGTGGTCGGGGGGTTGTACTCCGAGGATGGCGAGGCCGGTACGGGTGCCCTCGATGGTGCGGATGAACTCCGTGGCCACTCCCTCGCGGGCGAAGTTGGCGAGGACGAAGGCACCGATCTCGTCGGGTCCCACCGCGGTGAGGATGGCGGCCCGCGCCCCCAGCCGGGCGGTGCCGATGGAGATGTTGGAGGGGCTACCGCCGATCATGGCGTCGAAGCTCTCGACCTCGGCGAAGCCGGCTCCCACCTGCCGGGAGTACAGGTCCATCGACACTCGGCCGAGGGCGATGACGTCGTAGCCGGCAGTCACACGCCGAGTCTCTGGTGCTTCTTCTCCGCCTCGAGCTCGGCCCGGGCGACCCGCACCTGCTCTCGATCGGAGACCTCGGGCACACCCACCTCCCACCAGGCACCGCCCTCGGTCCATCGGTACTCGTCCACCTCGATCACGATCACGTAGCTACGGTCCGCGGCCTTGGCCCGCCGGAAGGCAGCCTGCAGCTCGGCGATGGTTTCCACCTTCTCGGAGATGGCCCCCATCGCCTCGGCGTGCTGGGCGAAGTCGACCCGGACCATCCGTTCGTGCCGGGCGGTGCGCAACAGGTTGTTGAACTCCTCCCCCCCGGTGTTGACCTGCAGCCGGTTGATGACCGCGAACCCGCCATTGTCGCAGACGATGGCGATGATCTTGTGTCCGGTGAACACGGTCGAGTAGATGTCCGAGTTCATCATCAGGTAGGAACCGTCCCCCACCCAGGCGACCACGTCACGATCGGGGAGGGCCATCTTGGCTCCCCAGGCCCCGGCGATCTCGTAGCCCATGCACGAATACCCGTACTCGCAGTCGAAGGAGTGGATCGACCGCGAATGCCAGCCCATGTTCAGCTCCCCGGGCAAGCCGCCGGCGGCCGCCACCTGATAGTCGGAGGGATCCACCAGCTCGTTCACCGCCCGGATCACCTGGGCATAGGTGGGAACTTCGGAATCAGACCGGGTGAGGTCTTCCAGGTAGGCGTACCACTCGCCCCGCAGCTCGGCGGCCCGGGTCATCCAGTCGTCCGGCGCCGAGTAGTCGCCCAGGGCCTGGTCCAGCTGCTCCAGGGAGACCCGGGCGTCGCCCACCACCGCGATCGGCTGGTGTTTGGTGGCATCGAACCGTCCGACGTTGACCGACACCAGCCGGAAGCCTTCGTCACGAAAGACCGACCACGACCCGGTCGTGAAGTCCTGCAGCCTGGTGCCCACCGCCACCACCACGTCGGCATCGGCCGCCAGCGCGTTGGCGCTGGTGCTGCCGGTGACGCCCAAGGGGCCGGCGAAGTTGGGATGATCGGCCGTCACAGTGGCCTTGCCGGCCACGGTCTCGACCACCGGGATGCCGCGCCGTTCGGCCAACCCGGTCAGCGCCTCCACCGCCTGCGAGTAGTGCACCCCCCCGCCGGCGATGATCAGCGGACGCTGCGCCGAACGCAACGCCTCCGCGGCCGCCGCGACCTCACGGGGGTCGGGACCCGGGCGGCGGATGTGGTGGGTCCGCTCGGCGAAGAACTCCTCCGGGTAGTCGAACGCCTCGGCTGCCACGTCTTGGGGCAGTCCCAGGTAGGCCGGCCCGCACTCCTCCGGGTCGAGCATGGTCGCCAGCGCTGGGGGGAGGGACTGTAGGACCTGGGCCGGGTGGGTGATTCGGTCCCAGTAGCGGGTGACCGGCTTGAAGGCGTCGGACACGGTCACCGACGGGTCGCCGAAGTGTTCGACCTGCTGCAGCACCGGATCCACCAAGCGGTGCTGGAAAGTGTCGCCGCTGATGATGAGGAGAGGGAGGCGGTTGGCATGGGCGACGGCGGCGGCCGTCACCATGTTGGTGCAGCCGGGGCCGACCGAGGAGGTGGCGATCATGATGCGCCGCCGCAGCCAAGCTTTGGCGTAGGCCACGCCCGCAAGGGCCATGGACTGCTCGTTGTGGCCTCGCCAGGTGGGCAGCCGGTCTTGCACCGGCTCAAGGGCCTCGGCCAGCGACACCACGTTGCCGTGCCCGAAGATGCCGAAGACTCCGGCGAAGACGGGCAGGCGCCGCCCCTCGATGTCGATCTGCTGGGCGAGGATCCACCGGACCATCGCCTGGGCGGTTGTCAGTCTCACGGTCTGCATGGCCATCCTTCCGTCACCTGTTCGTCACTCCGGCGACCCGGGCAGGGCCTCACTCGGCTCCGTCTTCCAACGGCCGAACCTCCTCCCACCGCTCCGAGTCGAACGACCGGATCATGGCATCAAGCACTTCGGCCACGGCCAGAGCGTCTCCGAATCCCGGCTGGAAGGGGCTGCCCTCGGCGACTGCCCGGCAGAACTCGAGGGCTTCGATCACCTTGAGGTCTTCGTAGCCGATCGAGTTTCCGCCGCCCGGCACGAAGTTGCCCTGGTGCGGGAGCCAGTCGCCGGCCAGCACCTTCATATAGCCGTCGGCCGGCGACTCGTCCGGCAGGTACAGGTCGAGCTGGTTCAGGATCTCGTGGTTCCACGATGCGGCTCCCCGCTCGCCATTCAACTCGAACGCCATGGCGCTCTGCGGCCCGAAGATGCTGCGGTCGACCTCGAGGGTGCCCCGTGCCCCGCCGGCGAACTCGACCATCGCCCCGACGTAGTCCTCGTTGGTGACCGCGCCTCGCGGGTCGGTCGGAGAGCCGCGGTCGTAGTGGGTGCCCGCGCCCGGCCGGGGCAGCGGCCGCTCCTTGATGAACGTTTCGCGAGTGGCGACGAGGCGACGAATGGGCCCGACCAGGAAGTGAGCCATGTCGACCGCGTGGCACATCAGGTCGAGCAGTGCTCCATAACCGGCCTCCTCCTGCAGGAATCGCCAGCTCAGCAAGCCCAACCGGTCCCGGCCATACATAGAGAAGAAGCGACCCCGGTAGTGGGTGAGGTCGCCCAGCCGGCCGGCGTCGATCAGCCCTTTGAGATGCTGAACCAGGGGCACCCAGCGGTAGTTGTAGCCGCAGCCGGTGATCGCCCCGGCCCGCCTTGCCGCTCGTTCGATAGCGGCGGTGTCGGCCGGGGTGAGGCCGACCGGCTTCTCGCAGAACACATGGTGACCGGCGTCGGCCGCCGCCTCGGCCAGCGGCCGGTGGAGGGCGTTGGGAGCCGTGATGTCGACGACGTCGAGGTCGTCGCGGGCGATGAGCGCCTTCCATTCGGCATGGGCGGTCTCGAAGCCGAAGTTGTCGACCGCCAGCCGGCGACGGTCGGCCACCGAATCACACACCGCCACCAGGCGAGGCCGCAGTTCGGCTTCGGGGAACAACACAGGGATGTCGCGATAGGACCGGGAGTGCGCCTGGCCCATCCATCCGAAGCCGATCACCCCGATGCGCACGTCGCCGGGCATGGCGAACACCCTCCTCGCACCTGCCGGCGTAGTATACGAACCAGATTGGAACGTTCCAACCGTACGTCGGCGGGACGGGGCACGGAGTGACCAGGATCGGGATCATCGGAACCAGCTGGTGGGTCGACGCCATGTACCTCCCGGCGCTGGCCGGACTGCCGGGAGTGGAGGTGGCGGCGCTGGCCGGGCGCGACGAGGCCCGCACTCGCGAGCGGGCCAACGCCTGGGAAGTGCCGGGCGCCTACACCGACTGGCGAAAGATGCTGGCAACCGCCGGGCTCGACGGCGTCATCGTGGCGGCCGCCAACCCCGTTCACTACCCGGCCACCAAGGCCGCCCTGGAGGCCGGTCTGCACGTGTTGTGCGAGAAGCCGGTGGCGGACGGCTACGAGCAAGCGGCCGAGCTGGCCGAGCTCGCCGGCCGGATGGGAGCGGTCACGATGGTCCCCTTCACCTACGCCTTCATGCCCGGCTTCCGCTATCTGGAGCGGTTGGTTGGAGACGGGTATGTGGGCCGCCTCCACCACGTCGGGCTCCGCTACCACGCCGGCTACGGGTTGACCGACCGTTACCTCTGGAAACTCGACGGGCGGCACAACCCGACCGGCGCCCTGGGCGATATCGGCTCACACTTCCTCTACCTGGCGATGCGGCTGGCCGGCCCGGTGAGGGCGGTGACCGCTCGGTTGGAGGTCGTCGGCGTCCACCCGCCCCGCGACGAAGCCGGCGCCGCCTATCCACCCTCTGCCGACAGCGCCGCCGTCATCCTCGAGTTCGCCAACGGTGGGCAGGGCGTGCTCCACGCCTCCGCCGTCGCCTACGAGGGAACGTCGATGAACCAGCGGCACGCCATCGAGGTGCACGGTGCCGCCGGAACCCTCGGA
>JBFGJL010000170.1:0-4655 GCA_041577235.1 Acidimicrobiia bacterium
GGAGCCACCGGCGCCGGCAAGTCCTCCTGCATCAACTCCATCGTCACCTCCTTGCTCATGCGGACCCGGCCCGACGACGTGCGGGTGATCATGGTCGACCCCAAGCGGGTCGAGCTGGGCCAGTACAACGGGGTGCCCCATCTGCTCACCAGGGTGATCACCAACCCCAAGAAGGCGGCCGATGCCCTCAAGTGGGCGGTGGCGGAGATGGACCGCCGCTACGACCTGCTGGCCGACGCCCGGGTGCGCGACATCATCGGATACCACGAGAAGTGGGACGCGGGGATGCTCGACCGCGATGGCTTCGACCGGTTTCCCTACATCGTGGTGCTGGTGGACGAGCTCAACGACCTGATGATGGTGGCGGGGCGGGAGGTCGAGGACGCCATCGTGCGGATCGCCCAGATGGCCCGGGCGGTCGGGATCCATCTGGTGATCGCCACCCAGCGTCCCTCGGTCGACGTCATCACCGGGGTGATCAAGGCCAACATCCCCAGCCGCCTGGCCTTCTCGGTGGCCTCCCAGACCGACAGCAGGGTGATCATCGACGGGATCGGGGCCGAGAAGCTGGTGGGGATGGGCGACATGCTGGTCGTCACCGCCAAGGAGCCCCGTCCCCAGCGCATCCAGGGCGCCTGGGTGAGCGAGGAGGAGATCCACTCGGTGGTCAACTGGGTGAAGCAGCAGCGGGAGGCTCAGTATCAGGACCAGCTCATCGAGGAGACGGCGGTGCTGACCGCCACCGCGGGAGGGGTCGCCGACGAAGGAGAGGACGCCGAGCTCATCCGCCAGGCGATCGAGCTGGTGGTGCGGTCGCAGCTCGGCTCCACCTCGATGCTGCAGCGCAAGCTGCGGGTGGGGTTCGCCCGGGCGGGGCGGATCATGGACATCCTCGAGTTGAAGGGGGTGGTGGGTCCGTCCGAAGGCTCCAAGGCCCGCGAGGTGCTCATGACCGAAGAAGATCTGGAGGCAATGCCGGCTGGCCGCGACTGAGCGCGAAAAGTTGCGTTCGGTGCCGTCAAAGCCGCTCGCCGCGGGTAGTGTTCCGTCCTCGAACGAGCTCTGGGGGTTTGGTCGTGCCAGGACGCATGATGCGGGTGGGAATGGCGATGTTGCTCGCCGTGGCTGCGGTCTGCGGCGGGGGAGAAGGAGCGGCCACCACCGCGGCCGACACCCCTCCGGAGGTGACCACCACCCTCCCGCCCGACACCACCGTGGCCCCCGACACCACCGAGGCCGGCCCCGACACCACCGAGGACTTCTCCGGCTCGTCGGGGTCGGACTGGTGCGAGCTGGCCCGACAGGCCGAGGACGTCGACAGCCTGGTCTCGGCCGACAACCTCTTCTCCGGGGAGCCGGCGGCGGTGGAACAGGCCCTCACCGATCTGCTCGCCTTCTACGATCGGGCCGAGCGGGTGGTCCCCTCCGAGATCGCCGCCGACTTCGAGATCCTGAAGAGCGCCTTTGATCGCTTCTACCAGGAGCTCGAGCAATACGACTTCGACATCATCAGCTACTTCGAGGCAGGTGAGGGGACGGCCTTCGAGGATCCGGGCTTCGCCGAGGCGGGGGAGCGCATCGGGGCCTACACCGCCGACGTGTGCGGCATCGATCTCGACCAGGGCCCGGCAACGGGTGACACGGTCGACGCCGATGCTGCCCGCGACGCCTTCGTCTCGTCGCTGATGCTGGGTGGAGCCACCGAGGAGCAGGCCAACTGCGTCGCCGACAACGTCGACCCGGCCTTCTTCACCGATGCCGCCACCACCGACCCGGTGGCTGGTGAGGCTATCGCCCAGTCGCTGGCGGCGGCCATGGTCACCTGCGGGGTGGGCTCCTAGCCCCCGGCCCGGCGGGGGTCGCCACCGCCAGCGCTAGCCTGGCCGGGTCATGCTGCAGATCCTCGACCCGTCGGGCGAGCTCGTCGCCGACCCCCCCTTCGATCACACCCTCGGGCGCCGGCTCTACCGGGCGATGGTGGTGGCGCGCATCTACGACCGGAAGTGCACCTCCCTGCAGAAACAGGGCCGGCTCGCCACCTACGCCCCCTTCGAGGGCCAGGAGGCGGCCCAGGTGGGGAGCGCCGCCGCCCTCCTGCCCGAGGACTGGGTGGTGGCCACCTACCGCGACGCCGCCGCCATGTGGATGCAGGGATACCCCTGGGAGTTGCTGATCCTGGGCAGGACCGGGGATGAACGGGGCGGGTCTCCCCCCGACCACGTGCCGGTGCTGCCACCTTCGGTCACGGTCGGCGCCCACATGCTGCACGCGGTGGGGCTGGCCTGGGCGGCCCGGGCGAACGGCGAGCCGCGGGTGGCGATGACCTACTTCGGAGACGGAGCCACCTCGGAGGGGGACTTCCACGAGGCGATGAACCTGGCGGCGGTCTATCGCACCGGCACGGTGTTCCTCTGCCAGAACAACCAGTACGCCATCTCGCTCAGCCGGGAGGAACAGACCCGGTCGGAGACCATCGCCCAGAAGGCAGATGCCTACGGCATGCCGGGCGTGCAGGTGGACGGCAACGACCTCATGGCCGTCTACGCCGCCTCCACGGAGGCGGTCAACCGGGCCCGGACCGGAGACGGGCCCACCCTGATCGAGGCCGTCACCTACCGGCTCGGGCCCCACACCACCTCCGACGACCCCGACCGCTATCGCGACGAAGCCGAAACGGCCCACTGGCGGCTGCGCGACCCGATCGAGCGGATGCGCCGCTACCTGGAGAGGGTGGACGAGTGGGATGCCGGCTGGCAGCAGCAACTGGAGGAAGAGGGGACGCAGGAGATCGAGCGGGCGGTGGAACTGGCCGAATCGCTCCCGCCCCGGCCGGCGGCCTACCTGTTCGACACCATGTTCGAGCAGCCCACCCCCCAGCTGCTCGCCCAGCGCCAGGAGCTGCTGGAGGCTGCGCAGCCGTGACCGTGCTCAACCTCGCCCAGGCGCTCAACCAGGCCCTCGACACCGCCCTCGACCGGGACAAGCGGGTGCTGGTGATCGGCGAGGACGTGGGCCGGACCGGGGGCGTGTTCCGGGTCACCGACGGCCTGCGGGCTCGCCACGACGGAGAGCGGGTGGTCGACACCCCGGTGGCCGAGTCGGGCATCGTCGGCACCGCCTTCGGGATGGCAGTCGGAGGCCTGCGCCCGGTGGTCGAGATCCAGTTCATGGGGTTCTCCTACCCGGCCTTCGATCAGGTCATCTCCCACGTCGCCCGCATCCGCAACCGTTCTCAACACCGCTTCACCGCCCCGATGGTGATCCGCATCCCCTATGGAGGCGGGATCGGGGCCGCCGAGCACCACTCCGAGTCGGCCGAGGCGATCTACGCCCACACTCCGGGCCTGAAGGTGGTCGTGCCCTCCGGTCCCTACGACGCCAAGGGCCTGCTGCTGGCCGCCATCGAAGATCCGGATCCGGTCGTGTTCCTGGAACCGATCCGGCTCTACCGGGCGGTGAAGGAAGAGGTCCCGGAAGGCTTCTACACCGTTCCCTTGGGCGAGGCGCGGGTCATCCGGCCCGGCGCCGACGTCACGCTGGTGACCTACGGGGCGATGACCAAGGAGGCCCGGCAGGCGGCCGAGATCCTCGCTCGAGATCAGATCGAGGTGGAAGTCATCGACCTGCGCTCGCTGGTGCCGCTCGACATCGACACGGTGGTGGGTTCGGTCGAACGGACCGGACGGGCGGTGGTGGTGCACGAGGCACCCCGCACCGCCGGATTCGGGGCGGAGCTGGTCGCCCAGATCCAGGAGCGGTGCCTGTTCTCGCTGGAGGCGCCCATCCGGCGGGTCACCGGCTGGGACACGGTGTTTCCTCTCAAGCGCACCGAGCATCACTACCTGCCCGGCGCCGATCGGATCGTGGCGGCGGTGCGGGCGACCCGGGAGGACTAGATGGCGCTCGAGTTCCGTCTCCCCGACATCGGTGAGGGCCTGACCGAGGCCGAGATCGTCCGGTGGCTCATCGAAGTGGGGGAGTGGGTTGCTCCCGACCAGCCGCTGGTGGAAGTCGAGACCGACAAGGCGGTGGTCGACATTCCCGCTCCCCGGGGCGGGGTGGTGCTCCACCATGGGGCCAAGGCCGGCGAGACGCTGCGGGTGGGGGCCATCCTGGCCGTCATCGGCGAGGAGGGGGAGTACTGGTCTCCGACCGAGGGCTCCGACGCCGCCCCCATCGTGGGCACGCTGGCCGAATCGGCCGAGCAGCTCCCCGCCCGGCCGGAAGCGCCTCCCGGCCAAGCGGAAGAGGTCCCCACCCCGACCGAAGAGCCCGCCAGCGGTCCGGTCGAGCCGGCGCCTGCACCACCGGACCGTCCCCACGCCCTTCCGCTGGTCCGTAAGCTGGCCAAGGAGCTGGCGGTCGAGCTCACCACCCTCACCGGCACCGGTCCCGGCGGTCGCATCACCCGGGAGGACGTGCTGGGGGCGGCCGAGCGTGGGGCCGAGGAGGAACCGGTCCCCCGCTTCGAACTGCCCCCCTTCGAGACGGTGGAGCCGGCCCCGGCCGCGCCGCCCATCGCCGCCGGGGGACGGGTCCGGCTCTCCCAGCTGCGCCGTACGCTCGCCGAGCGGATGGAACGCTCGTGGCGGGAGATCCCCCACGTCACCACCTTCGATCAGGTCGACGGAACCCGGCTGCTGGCCGCCCGCTCC
>JBFGJL010000171.1:0-4652 GCA_041577235.1 Acidimicrobiia bacterium
CCGGCGGACTGGCCGCGGCCCTCCTACGGCAGTTGGGCGCCGACCAAGAGGCAACGGCCATCGCCCGCTGGCTGGACGACGTCAACCCGGGTTGGGTGGACTTGCTGGAAGCGTCGGGCTACCCGGCCGACGCCCACCGTGATGTGGCCGACCAGGCAGCGGCGGCCGGACTGACGGTCAAGGCCACGGCTACGGAGGTGGCCCGATTCGCTCTGGCCGCCCTCGAGCGGTCATGAGCGGGCCCGGACCCGTTTGCTGTGCCGCTGCTCGAACCCGGTGCGATGCTCTCGCGGGCCGAACCGGGGGGGACGGCGCTCCGCAGGCACCCGCAGGCGCTCGAACCCGAATTCGTACAGCTTGACCACCCCGTTCCAGGCGAGCAGCAGCAACCCCACGCTCCAGCGCAGCGCCCACCACAGCCACTTCCACCGCCGCCAGGCCGCGTGGTCCTCCGGGGGTGAGTCCGGCCCGCCCTGGACCGCCTCGGCTGCCGCCTCTCCGGTTGCCACCGCCGCTTCCATCGATGCCACGTCGATGGTGGAACGGCAGAAATCTCCGGCCACGTACAGGTTGCCCAGCTGCTCGTGGTTGACCGGGGGCCGACGCGGGTGGGTTCCGACATCGTTCATGAACAGTGGCGCGTTCTCGTTGACATGCAGGACGCTGGCTTTCACATCCACCGCGTCCCGCAGCTCGGGATGGACCCTGACCACGTCGTCGACGATCAGCTGCAGATAGCGGGCATCCCGATCTTCCCCGTCGAGTCGCTCCAGGTCCTTCCGCAGCGGCCGGGTGTCGCCCACCACCACCTGGAGGATGGTCGGGGACGGCGGTGTCCCCCCACCGCGGCGGCGGCGGAGCCGAGGAAGGTCGTCCCGAGCCCAGTTGCGGGTGATGTCGTAGCCGGTGATCGCGTAGCGCGACGAAGGGATCGAGAAGTGCTCGACCGGCCAGAGGATCTGCTCGGAGAAATGGATGTCGGCCCCCGACATCACCTCGGTGCGAAACGAGGGAACTTCCAGCAGCGACCCGAACGCCCGGTCGGGACGGGGGCCCAGCACCGCCCCGTAGCGGTCGGGGGGTATGGCCAGGACCACCTCGCCGGCGAGCCGGTAGCGGACGATCTCTCCCGTGTTGTCTCGGATCTGCAGCGCTGCCACTCGCTGCCGTTCGGAGTCGAGTTCGATCTCGACCAGCTCGCGATGGCGGAGGATCTGCACTCCCAGGTCCCCCAAGGCCTCTTCCAGAGGGCGGATGAAGCGGTCGGTGAGGCTGCCCCGCAGGGCCGACCAGGCGGGCCGGACCACCAGTTGGGGCGGAGCGGACCAGCGCCGGTACATTCGAGCGACCGACAGGGCCGAGATGCTGCTCACGTCGTTGGAGAGGGCTTTCAGCACCAGGCCCTGTTGGGCATCGATCGCCCGGGCCGACATGTACCACCTCCTCTCCAGGAAGCCCTGCAACGACTGCCGGGCCAGCCGGCGGTTGGAGGAGGTGGCCAGCACCAGCGCCCCGTGCAAGAACAAGGCGCCCGCTTGGGCCTGGGCGAACCGCTCCGCCCACCCCACCGGCTCCGAGGTGAGCGGTTGGATGCGGCCGCCCCGCCCCGGCGGAGGAGCGCCGTCGCCCCTCCACGCCAGCACCTCGGGCTGGCGCCGGAGCTGGCGGAACCGGCGGCTCTCCTTCATCGCCCGCCCCAGGTCCACTCCCACCTCGCCCATCAGCCGGCGCACGTGGTCGTACCAGCTGGGGAACACGTGATAGCCGTGGTCCGACAGGTATCGCCCTCCGGGCCCTCCCGCCACGTCGATCGACGAGGCTTTGCCGCCCAGCCGGTCGCTCGCCTCGAACAGCGTCACCGCCCGTCCGGCCCGCGCCAGCCGCCAGGCGGCGGCCATCCCGGCCAGCCCACCGCCCACCACCACCACCGGAGGTGCCTGCCGGTCGGGCGTGACGACGGGACCGTGGGGAGCGACCGCCTCCCGCTTCGCCCAGGCCTCCATGCTCGCCAGGCTGGGCAGGTTCGTCGGCGTGCCGGTGTCGAACAGGGTGTGCAGGTGCGACCAGGCCAGGACATAGCCGTGCAGGAGGAGCCTGCCGGCGGTGGCCACCTTCAGCCGCCGGGGGATGGTGGGAACGTGCTGGTTGGCGGCCATCAGAACCGACCAGTCCTCCCCCATGGCGCGCAGGCGGCGCAGGACGGCTTTGGCCCTCGCCCGCTGCTCTGGGGTGGCCCGCTGGTCGCGGAGCACCGCCATCGGCACGAGGTAGGGGCTGGTGTCGAGACCGATCACGGTCCCCGGGATGACGGCGGGTCCGCCCGAGGGCGGAGCGGCGGGCTGATAGGCCACCTGGCGGAACTCGTCCCGCAGCCGGTCGAGGCGTTGCTCCACGCTGTTGGCGAGCAGGATCTGACCGTAGCGGAGCACCCGGGCGATCGAGCCCACCAAGGGAGTCGACGCTCCCCTCCGCCGCCATCCGAACGGCTTGGAGGCGTTGACCACCACCAGGTGGTCGGGGTCCTCGACTCCCCGCCGGTACTTGTCCTCGGGGTCCACCAGCCGGAGGTCGCGCAGCCACTGCTCCCCCAGGTTGTCGGTGAGGCCGCCGTCGCAGACCCGGATCCGCTTGGGGACATCCCCGGGAATGGGCCGCTCGAAGCGGGCGGTGGGGATCCGGCTGGGAGGGAAGACGATCGGGATGGCGGCCGACGCCCGCACCCGCCGGCGGAGCGGCATCAGCTCGCTCGCCCATCCCAGATAGGGGGTGTACAGGAAGTCATCGCCCAGGTAGACCAGTTCGCCGTCGTGGAGATTGGTGGCGCAGTAGACGTGATCGATCACCAGCCTCTCCGAGCCGCCTGGCCGGGGTCGGTGGTCGCCCAGGTCACCTAAGAGCGACCGCTCCACCCGGCCCCCCAGCACTCGGCCCCGCAGGCGGAGCAGCCCGGAGAGGGCGAAGGCGACCGGCAGAGACAGCCACCGGCCGGAGCCGGACCGTCCCAGCGTCCACACCAGGGCTCCGACTGCCGCCACCACCAGCAGCACGAACGGTCCCACCGTCAGATTGACCCACATTCGCCGGCCGACGATGCCGCCGATCAAGGGACCGACCCGACGCCGGTAGTCCACCGGGTCGATGTGACGGAAGTTACAGGCCAGCTCGGTGCGGGCGCTGGTGTAGGCACCCCCGGACACCGACGACATGGCCACCACCTGGCGGTGACTGCCCGAATCGACCAGGTAGAGCAGGACGCCCAGCCCGAAGAGGGCGGCCCGAAAGCCCCCTCCCGACAGTGCGACTCCGAATCGGCGAGCCATGTTCCCTTCTTCCTGGTCCAAACTCGTCTCCGCCACTGCACGCGGCCGGCCGCGCCAGACGGTGGATGGGGTCGGTGACCACCGGCTCCGACCATCGCGCCTCCCGGGCTGTGCTGTCAATGGTCGGGGAGGCGATCCTTCTCGGCCAGCCGGCGGAAGCCGTCCGGCGTCAGCGACCCGCTGCCGATCAAGAGGACAGAGGCGAAACCGACCTTCTTGCGCCCGAACCGCTCCCGCAGCGAATCGACCGAACGGTCCAGATCGAAGCGGCGCCGCCCGGTCTCGCTGCCCGGTCGCTCCGGGTCGTCGCCCTCGATCGGTAGCTCCAGCTGCAGCGAGGCGCCCTCGGCAAGGTTGGAAACCCTGATCCCGAGCAGATTGACCGACCGCCCGGCTGCTTGCGGGAGCGCCTCCGCCAACAAACGGTGGGCGACGACGAAGATCGCGCTGGTGGCGGCGACAGGGGCGGCCAACGTGTGGCTGCGGGTGATGCTGCGCATGTCGGAGAAACGCACCCGCAGCGAGATGGTCCGGCCCGAGCGGTCCTTGCGGCGGAGACGGCCTCCCAGCCGGTCGGCCAGGGCCAGCAGGACCCGAACGAACGCCTCGTCGGTGGGCTCCGTCCGCCCGAGGGCGGATTGGGCACCCACCGAGCCGGGCCGATGGCCCGGGGCCACCCCACGGGGATCGTGGTTCCAGGCCAGGGCATGGAGGTGGCGGGCGTTTCCGGCCCCCACCAGCCGCTCCAGCGACGACACCGGAACCGCGGCCAGCTCACCGATGGTGAAGATCCCCACCTCGGCCAGGCGGGCGGCGGTCACCGGCCCCACCCCCCACATCAGGCCAACCGGCAGCGGGTGGAGGAAGGCCAGCTCCTGACCGGGATCGACCACCACCAGCCCGTCCGGCTTGGCCACCTGGCTGCCGATCTTGGCCAGGAACTTGGTTCGAGCCACCCCGGCCGAGATGGCCAGTCCGACCTCAGTACGGACCCGGCGGCGGAGATCGGAGGCGATGGTGGCGGCCGGACCGAACAGATGGGTGCTGCCGGCCACCTCCAGGAAAGCCTCGTCGATCGAGATCTGCTCCACCAGCGGGGTGAAGTGGTGGCACAGGGCGAACACCCTCTCGCTCAGTTCGAGGTACTCGTCGAAGTGTCCGTCGACGAACACGAGGCCGGGACACAGCTGGCGTGCTCTCCGTCCGGGCATCCCGGAGCCGACCCCGAAGGCCTTGGCCTCGTAGGAGGCGGCCAGCACCACCCCCTTCCCCACCGCCACCGGCCGGCCCCGCAGTCGGGGATTGCGGAGCTGCTCGACCGACGCGTAGAAG
>JBFGJL010000172.1:0-4646 GCA_041577235.1 Acidimicrobiia bacterium
GGACGGGGACGCCGTACTCCTCGGCCAGCCGCCGGGCGGCCCGCAGCCGGCGGATGGGCTCATCGCCCAGCTCCACGACCAGCAGCGTCCAGTCGGGCGTGGCCGCCGCGTCCAGCTCGGGAAGATCAATCGGCTGCACCGTCGCCCCGGCCAGGGTCAGCGCCTCGCTCAGCGCGGCGGTGGGCTCGGAGGGGAGGACGGCGACTTCCATCACAGGATGGGGAGGTAGTTCTCCAGCTCGAACCGGGAGACGTGGTGCTGGAATCGATCCCACTCCTTGCGCTTGTTGCGAAGGAACCACCCGAAGACGTGCTCGCCCAGGGCCGAGGCGATCAGCTCGGACCGTTCCATCTCGTCCAGCGCCTCGGCCAGCGTCTCCGGCAGTCGCTGGATGCCGGCGGCGATCCGCTCGCTGGTGGTGAGATCGAACACGTTGTTGGTGACCTCGGGCGGGAGCTCGTAGTTGCCCTCGATCCCCGTCAGGCCGGCCGCCAGCAACACGGAGAAGGCCAGGTAGGGATTGCAGGCGGCGTCCGGCGCCCGGTACTCCACCCGCGTGCTGGACGGCTTGCCGACCTTCACCGTCGGGACCCGCACCAGCGCCGATTGGTTGTTACGGGCCCAGAAGACGTAGATCGGGGCCTCGAAGCCGGCCACCAGCCGCTTGTAGGAGTTCACCCACTGGTTGGTGACGGCGGTCAACTCGCGGGCGTGGCGCAGCAGCCCGGCGATGAAGCTCTCCGCCACCTTGGACAAACCGGTGGGGGCCCCCGGCTCGTGAAAGGCGTTGCGGTCTCCCTCGAACAGAGACAGGTGCATGTGGAACCCGCTCCCGTCGTGGTTCTCCAGCGGCTTGGGCATGAAGGTGGCATAGATGCCATGCTCGAGGGCGGTCTCCTTCACCGTCAGGCGGTAGGTCATGACGTTGTCGGCCATGGTCAGCGCGTCGGTGTAACGAAGGTCGATCTCGTGCTGGCTGGGAGCGACCTCGTGGTGGGAGTACTCGACCGGGATGCCGAGCTGTTCCAGCGAGTTGATCGTCTTGCGGCGGTATTCCTGAGCCACGTCCAGGGGAGTGAGGTCGAAGTACCCGCCCCGATCCAGCACCTCGGGCTTGGGACCGGAGTCGCGAAAGTAGAAGAACTCGAGTTCCGGCCCGACGTAGAAGCTCAGGCCCAGCTCGGCGGCCCGTTCCAGGTTCCGCTTCAAGACGTGGCGGGGGTCTCCTTCGAAGGGCTGGCCATCGGGGGTGAGGATGTCGCAGAACATCCGGGCGACTTGCTGCTCCGGCTGCCATGGCAGGATCTGGAAGGTAGCGGGATCGGGCCGGGCCAGCATGTCCGCTTCCTGGATGCGGGCGTAGCCGTCGATGGCAGAGCCGTCGAAGGTCATGCCCTCGGCGAAGGCCACCTCCAGCTCGGCGGGGCTGATCGAGACGGATTTGAGGAACCCCTGCACGTCCGTGAACCAGAGACGGACGAACCGGATCCCTCTCTCTTCGACCGTACGCAGCACGTACTCGGCCTGCTTGTCCAACGGCGGCCTTTCATCCGACGCCGGTCACCGTAGCGCACCCGGGACGGTCCTTTGTCCTTCGAAACAGAGCGTTCACAATGCGGCAACCACCCAGAAACGGTCCGACGGTATCAAGGCCGAGTCGATCGAAGGAGTCCTCATGAGCAAGTCCCCGGCCGACGTCCTGGCCATGGTGGGGGAAGGCGACTACGAGTTCGTCGACCTCCGCTTCTGCGACCTTCCCGGCCAGGTCCAGCACTTCACCATTCCCGCCCATGAGCTGAGCGAAGAGGCGTTCGAGGACGGCTACGGGTTCGACGGCTCGTCGATCCGGGGGTTCCAGGAGATCCAGGAGTCGGACATGCTGCTTCGCCCCGACCCCGAGACCGCCGGCGACGACCCCTTTCGAGCTCGCAAGACCCTGATCCTGTACTGCTTCGTGCTCGACCCGCTCACCGGGGAGCCCTACACCCGGGATCCGCGGTATGTCGCCTCCAAGGCGGAGGACTACCTGACCGGAACCGGGATCGCCGACACCTCCTATTGGGGGCCGGAGGCCGAGTTCTACATCTTCGACTCGGCCCGCTTCGCCCAGAACCAGTACTCGTCGTTCCACTACGTGGATTCGGTGGAAGGGGCTTGGAACAGCGGCGCCGATGAAGAAGGCGGCAACCTGGGCTACAAGCCGCGCTACAAAGAGGGCTACTTCCCGGTTCCACCCACCGACCACTTCCAGGATCTCCGCTCGGAGATGGTGGCGGCGCTGGAGGCGGCCGGCATCGAGGTCGAGGTCCATCACCACGAGGTGGGCACCGCCGGCCAGGCCGAGATCGATCTGCGCTACAACACGCTCCTCCGGCAGGCCGACAACGTGACCCTCTACAAGTACATCACCAAGAACGTCGCCTGGCAGCAGGGCAAGACGGTCACCTTCATGCCCAAGCCGATCTTCGAGGACAACGGCTCGGGCATGCACACCCACCAGAGCCTGTGGAAGGACGGCCAGCCCCTCTTCTACGACGAGAGCGGGTATGCCGGGCTGTCGGACCTGGCCCGCTGGTACATCGGAGGATTGCTGGAGCACGCCGGGGCGATCCTGGCCTTCGCCGCTCCCACCACCAACTCCTATCGGCGGCTGGTCCCCGGTTACGAGGCACCGGTGAACCTGGTCTACAGCCAGCGCAACCGGTCGGCGGCGGTGCGAATCCCGCTCTATTCGACGAAGCCGGCGCTCAAGCGGCTCGAGTTCCGGTGCCCCGACCCCTCCTGCAACCCGTATCTGGCCTTCGCGGCCATGCTCATGGCCGGACTCGATGGCATCCAGCGGCAGGTCGAACCGCGCGACCCGGTCGACAAGGACATCTACGACCTGCCCCCCGAGGAGCTCCACAACCTGCCGTCGGTGCCGGCCAGCCTGGAGGAGGCGCTGGATGCACTGGCCGGCGACCACGAGTTTCTCCTGCAGGGAGGCGTCTTCACCCAGGATCTGATCGACACCTGGATCGCCTACAAGCGAGAGCGGGAGGTGGACGCCATGCGGCTGCGGCCCCACCCCTACGAGTTCTACCTGTATTACGACATCTGAGCCGGGATCGGCCTGGCGCCGCGAGGCGCTCCCCGGTTCCGTCAGCCGAGCTGCCGGCGCATGAAGGCGAGGGTGCGCTGCCAGGCGAGGGCGGCCGCCTCCGGGTGATGGGCCTCGGGCCGGTCGTCGTTGAAGAAGGCGTGGCCGGTCCCCGGATAGAAGTGGAAGGTGGCTTCGCGCCCCAGCTCCTGCAGGTGCGCCTCCAGCTTGCGGGCCGACTCCTGGGTGGCCCAATCGTCCTCTTCGGCGTAGTGCCCCAGGTAGCCGGCCCGGGCCCGGCCGTAGTCGGGTTGCATGCTCTCCCAGGGAATCGCTCCGTAGAAGGGGACGCAGGCCAGCACCTCGGGCTTGAGGGTGGAGAGCCACAGCACCAGGCCGCCTCCCATGCAGAACCCGACCGCGCCCACCCCGGTTCCGGTGGTGGACGGGTGGTCGAGCAGGTAGTCGACCGCTCCCGTCATGTCCCGGGCGGCCCGCTCGAGGCTCATGGCCATCATCAGCTTGCCCGCTTCATCCGGCTCGGCGGTCTCGACCCCGTGATAGAGGTCGGGCGCCAGCGCCACGAAGCCCTCAATCGCGAAGCGGTCGGCCACGTCCTTGATGTGATCCACCAGTCCCCACCACTCCTGGATGACGATCACGCCTGGGCCCCGGCCTGCGGCCGGAAGCGCCAGATATCCGGACGCCTCCTTGCCGTTCGACTGGAAGCTGACCATCTCACCCATCGCGGCTCCTCGCCTCGGCTGCGGCCATCCTATGTTGGGCTCGGATCCACAACCAAGGCGGCGCGCAGCAAGTCCACCAGGGTGGCGAGCTGGTCGTCTTCCAGCCGTTCGAACCAATCGTGGCCACGATGGATCTCGCGATGGAGCCGGCGGCGGAGATCCCGACCCGCCTCGGTGAGGACGAGGTTCTTCACCCGGCGGTCGTCAGGATCGGGGCGACGCTCCACCAACCCGCGACGCTCCAGCTCGTCGGCCAGGCCGGTGACATAGGAGGCGTCACACGAGAGCCGCTCCGCCAGCCCGCTCATCTGCATAGGTTGCTCGAGGGCACGCAGCGCCCCGGCCAGCGGAGGGGTGAGGTGGAGCTCGGCCATCGCCTCGTACATTCGCTCCCGCATCCTGCCCCCGATCGACTCCAGCAGCTCGATCAACTCGCGGGTGAGGGTGGCGCGTGGTCGCGAAGTCATTTGACCGACACCATAGTGGAGTGAGTCCGAACTTGACAAACTCAAGTATCTCTGGCAGAGTCGCGCCGCTCCAACCGGAACGAGACATGAAGATCGTGACCGTCGAGGACGTGACCAAGTCGTTCGGCACCTCCGTGCAGGCCCTGGCCGGGGTCAGCCTCGAGCTGGACCCAGGCATCATCTACGGGCTGCTCGGCCCCAACGGCGCCGGCAAGACCACCCTGATCCGGGTGTTGGCCACCCTGCTGCGCCCCGACGCCGGGGCCGTGCAGGTGGGTGGGATCGACGTCTTGGCGGATCCGACCGCGGCCCGGCGCAAGATCGGCCTGGCCGGCCAGTCGGCCGCCGTCGACC
>JBFGJL010000173.1:0-4645 GCA_041577235.1 Acidimicrobiia bacterium
GAAGGTGCTCCCCGAGGCGGGCGAGCAGCTGGGGGTGACGGTACCGCTCACCAGGTCGGTGGCACTCACGCCGGCGGCGTAGTCCAGGACGGCACCGCCGGGTCCGGTCGCTTCCAGGGCGACGTCGGCCGGCAGGATCAACGTCGGGGCGGTGGTGTCCTCCACGGTCACGTTGAACGAGCCGCTGCCGGTGTTGCTGGCGGCGTCGGTGGCCGAGCATCCGACGGATGTGGTTCCGAGAGCGAAGGTGCTCCCCGAGGGGGGCGAGCAGGCCGGGGTGATCGACCCGTCGACCAGGTCCGAAGCCGACGCCGAGTAGGTCACCGCTGCGCCGGACGAACCGGTCGCTTCCTCGGTGATGTCGGCCGGGAGGGCCAGCACCGGAGCGGTGGTGTCTTGCACTTTCACGTTGAAGGAGCCTGTGGCGGACAGTCCGCCCGAGTCGGTGACCGAGCAGTTGACCGTGGTGGTGCCAAGCAAGAAGGTGCTCCCCGAGGCGGGCGAGCAGCTGGGGATGAGGGTTCCGTCCTCTGCGTCGGTGGCGGTGGCCGTATACGTCACGGCTGCTCCGGCCCCTGAGGTCGCCTCGGCCGTGATCGGCCCGGGCAGGCTGAGCGTGGGGGGCGTGTTGCAGTTGACGACGGACCAGTTGATGGTGAGCGTGGCGGTCCTCGTCAACGTGCCACCGCCATCCTTCGGCCCTGCAGCGGAGTAGGTCACCGACGCGGATTTGGCGCCCGGTGCTCCGGTGGCGGTCACCGTCACCACTGACGTCGCGGTGTCGCTGCTCATCGTGTTGTTGCCTTGGCCCACCCAGTTGCCGGGCAAGGCGATCCCGCTGTCGGAGAATGATGTTGACACGGTCGGGGAACCGCTGGGCGTGCCAGCAGTGACGGTGACGTTGGCGTTGTTGGCGTACACGTTCCCTTGCCCGGTTCGCCGGATCGCCAGCAGGGCCGATTTGGCGGCCTGCTGGCCGGCACAGATGTTGCCCAGGTTCATCGCGTTTGCGGTGACCGGCGTAAGCCCATCCCCGTCGGCGACCAGCTCGTCCGCCAGGGCGATGCTGCCCAGCACCAGCACGAAGGCCAGCGTCGTCGGCAGGACGGTGCCCACCCGGCGCCGCGTGGCCTTCGGATGCCCGGCGGCGTGCCGGGCTCGATAGAACAGTTGCACTGCGACCTCCCTGATCGCCCCGGCGGGGCCCTGGCGGCCCCGCCTCCCGTGTACTCCCCCACCAAAGGTGGTATGCCGTATTCATAGGGTGTTGGTCGGGGCCCGGAAATACCGAGAGGGCGGTAAAGCGGCTACCGAAAGTGGGGAATCGGGACTACCGGGAGCGGGTAGCGAGCTACTCCCGGCGCGAGGCGGCCAGCAGGGCCAGATCGCGGCGGCTGCTCATCCCGGTCTTGCGGAGGATGTTCTTGATGTGGGTGCCGGCGGTGGCGGGAGAGATGAACAGCTCGTCGGCGATCTCCTGGTCGGACAGCTTGCCCTGGGCGATCACCTCCAGCACCTCCTGCTCCCGGGCGGTCAGCCCCGCCTCCTCCAGGTCGGCCTCGGTGGGCAGCCGGTCGGAGACGGCGCTGGCGATCCGGTCGGCCTGGCGGAGGGGCCGGCCCACCCGGCGGGCCAGCAGCAAGCCGCCAACACCGAGAGTGGTGGCAACCAGCGACTGCACCAGGTGCCAGTCGGAGAGGAGAAAGTCACTCACCCGGCCGTCCAGCCAACCCAGCCGCACGCCCACCAGCAGCAGCCGGGTGGCCGCCCCCAGCACGAAGGCGATCGCCACCGCCGCCAAACCCCAGGCCAGCGGCCGGATGCGGGGCAGCTCCTCCGTCAGGGCGTAGCGCACCGCCCACACCGCCAGACCGGCGAACAGCACGACGTTGACGGTGATGGCCACGAACAGGACCTGCGCCATGTGCCTCCCCACTCCGCGCGCGCACTAAGGATACTGCGTACCGCCTCTGCCCGGTAGAGACTTGGTGGGCGTTCAGCGGCGGGCGGAGGGCGGATGGTCCATCCCCATGTAGACGCCGCCCTCCTCCAGCTCGTCGAGCATCTGGGCGATCCGCTTGGCCCGGGTCTCCGCCCGCTTGGCCCGTCCGATCCACCCCAGGTAGTCGTTGCGCTGGTAGAAGGGCCGCTCGCCGTACAGGCCCATCAAGCCTCGCTCCTCCAGCTCCTGGCGGACGTCGTGGGGCATCTCCTGGACGGGTCGGCGGGCCACCAGCTCACCCTACCGGGCGGGACCGGATCACCCGACCCCCGGACGCGACGGAGGGGCGAGCTGGGGGGATGGTGCTCGCCCCTCCCTCTGGCGTTGAGGCGCTCGGAGCGCCTGCTCGAGACGGAGTCGGCCGTTCGCCCGTGTCAACGGCCGGTCGGGAGGAACCGGCCACGGTTGAGCAGTTCGACGCCCCCTTGATAACCGCTCCCGCACCCGCTGGGAATACCGGGGGCGGGGGAAACCGTCTACCGGGATCGGGGATTGGCGGCTAACGGCGGTCTACCGGAACCCGGTAGGGCGTCGGACCCGCCGGTCGGAGCCATAGACTCGGCTCGCCATGATCACGACTCGCTACGCCCGCACCGGCGACGTGAGCATCGCCTACCAGGTCACCGGCGACGGCCCGGTCGACATCGTCTACCTGCCGGGTTGGGTGTCGAACGTCGAGGTGATGTGGGAGGAACCCGAGACGGCTGCCTTCCTCCAGCGCCTCGCCTCCTTCTCCCGGCTGATCGCCTTCGACAAGCGCGGCACCGGCATGTCCGACCGGGTCGCTCCCGACCAGCTCCCCGGTCTCGAGGTGCGGATGGCAGACCTGGCGGCGGTGATGGAAGCGGCCGGCTCCAACCGGGCGACCCTCATGGGCCACTCCGAGGGAGGGAACCTGGCCATCCTCTACGCGGCCACCTATCCCGACCGGGTCGACAAGCTGATCCTGATCGGCTCCTACGCCAGGCGGATCTGGTCGGAGGACTACCCGTGGGCGCCGACCCGGGAAGAGCGCCAGGCGGAGGTCCGGGCCGCCGCCCAGGGGTGGGGCGAGCCCGAGGACTACGTCGGCTGGATCGCCCCCAGCCGGGCCGGCGACCTCCCCTTCGTGCAGTGGCTGGGGAGGTACCTGCGGCTCAGCGCCACCCCCCGCGATGCGGCCACCCTGCTCGAGATGAACAGCCAGATCGACACCACCATGATCTTGCCCAGCATCCAGGTACCGACGCTGTGCGTGTACAAGACACGCGACGTCGACGTGAAGGTGGAGGAGGGCCGGTGGATCGCCGGGCGCATCCCCACCGCCCGCCTGGTGGAGATCGACAGCGCCGACCACTGGCTGGCCGGGGAGGGGAGCGACCAACTCCTCGACGCGGTCGAGGAGTTCGTCACGGGCCAGCACCCCCCCGCCCGGTCGACCCGGATGCTCACGACCGTCCTCTTCACCGACATCGTCGGCTCGACGGTTCGAGCTTCGGAGATGGGCGACGAGGCCTGGCGCCGGCTGCTGGAGAGCCACCACGCCTTGGTGAGGAACGAGATCTCCCGCTTCCACGGCCGAGAGATCTCGACGGCCGGCGACGGTTTTCTGGCCACGTTCGACGGTCCGGCCCGGGCGGTGCGGGCGGGGCAAGCGATCACCGCCGGGGTGACGGCCCTGGGTTTGCAGGTGAGAGCCGGTGTTCACACCGGCGAGGTCGAGCTGGTGGGCGACGACATCGCCGGGCTGTCGGTGCACATCGGGGCGCGGATCGCCGCCCTGGGCGGGCCGGGAGAGGTGCTCGTCTCCCGTACGGTGAAGGACCTGGTGGCCGGCAGCGGCCTCGAGTTCGCCGACCGGGGCGAGCATCCCCTCAAAGGGGTGCCCGAGCCCTGGCGGGTCTACGCCGCCCTCGCCGAGGCCTGACCGTCGGCCAGGGGCCGGCTCGGCGATCGCCGGCGGCGCCCCGATTCGCCCCTTTTTGACCGGGCTGGACCACCTTCATATACTGATCTGCCGGGTTTCGCACCCCATCCTCTCCCAGGGGCGAGGCGGCTCGACCCGGCCGCCGCTCCAACGCCCGGAGAGGGTCAAGGGAGGGTCGGCGAACCGGCCCACTGGTGGCCGGGCGCCGATTTTCGCGTGTAAGGAGAATCATGCCGACCATTCAGCAGCTCGTCCGCGAGGGCAGGCAGCCGAAGCCGAAGAAGGAGAAGACGCCCGGCCTGGCCGGCGCTCCCCAGCGGCGCGGCGTGTGCACCCGCGTCTACACGGTCACTCCCAAGAAGCCCAACTCGGCGCTGCGCAAGGTCTGCCGGGTGCGTCTCACCTCCGGCATCGAGGTGACCGCCTACATCCCCGGCGAGGGCCACAACCTGCAAGAGCACTCGATCGTGCTGGTGCGGGGCGGGCGGGTGAAGGACCTGCCCGGGGTCCGCTACAAGGTCATCCGCGGCACGCTCGACGCCGCCGGCGTCAGCGACCGCAAGCAGGCCCGTTCCCGCTACGGGGCCAAGAAGGAGAGCTGATGCGCCGCGGACCCGCCCCCAAACGCCGCATCGACCCCGACCCGGTGTTCCGCAGCGTGCTGGTCAGCCAGATCATCAACAAGGTGCTGCTGCACGGCAAGAAGGACCGGGCCCGGTCCATCGTCTACGGGGCGC
>JBFGJL010000174.1:0-4637 GCA_041577235.1 Acidimicrobiia bacterium
GGTGGCGATCGATCACGACGAGGCCATCCGCCTGCTCGATGAGGCGCTGGGTCTGTGGCGGGGTCCGGCACTGGCGGACCTGGCCGAGCAGCCAGCCCTGCGGGGCGAAATCGCCCGCCTCGAAGAACTCCGCCTGCGGGCGGAGGAGCTCCGAATCGAGGCACGGCTAGGAGCCGGAGCCGGTCCCGATCTGACCCCCACCCTGGAGGCGATGGTCGAGCAGCATCCCTTGCGGGAGCGTTTTTGGGGTCAGCTGATGGTGGCCCTCTACCGGTCCGGTCGGCAGGCCGAGGCCCTGCGCGCCTTCGACCGGGCTCGGCGGGTCCTGATCGAGGAGCTGGGGATCGAGCCCTCGGCCGACCTGCAGGATTTGTACGACCGCATCCTGGCTCGGGCGCCCGACCTGCTGGCCCCCAGCAGGCGCCTACGGGGGTACCTGGTGAAGGAGCAGATCGGGCGGGGCACCTTTGGGGTGGTGCACCGGGGCGAGGATCCGCAATTGGGTCGGGAGGTGGCCATCAAGGTGATCCGCCCCGAGCTGGCCGACCGGCCGGAGTTCGTGCGTAGCTTCGAGGCGGAGGCGCGCCTGGTTGCCCGTCTCGAGCACCCCCACATCGTTCCCCTCTACGACTACTGGCGGGAGCCCGGGGCCGCCTACCTGGTGATGCGGCACATGGCGGGTGGAAACCTGCGGCGGGCGATGGCCGGGGACGACCGGCCCGATGGGCAGGCGCTGGTTACGCAGGTGGCCTCGGCCCTGGCCTTTGCCCACCGCCAAGGGGTGATACATCTCGACGTGAAGCCGGAGAACGTCCTGCTGGACGAGGAGGGCAACGCCTACCTGTCCGATTTCGGCATCGCCCGCACCGTGGCGGGGGTGGAGGAGTTCGAAGGGGTGTGGGGCGGATCGTCCCCCTACCTCTCGCCCGAACAGGCGAGAGGGGAGCCATCCAGCCCCGCTTCGGACGTGTACAGCCTCGGCGCCCTCGCTACCGAGTTGCTGAGGACCGGGTCCCCCCCTCCGGGAGAGGGGCTCGGCGGCGTGTTGGCCACTGCCACCGCCGCCCAGCCGGCCGATCGCTACGCCGACGCCGGCGCCTTCCTGAGTGCCCTCCAGGCCTTCCTCCACCAGCCCGCCCTCCCCACACTCCACCTTCGTAATCCCTACAAGGGCCTGGCGGCGTTCACCGAGGCCGACGCGGCCGACTTCTTCGGACGGGAGGAGATGGTGGAGCGCCTGCTGGAGCGCCTGGCCGATCCGGCCACCCGGTTGCTGGTGGTGGTCGGGCCATCCGGTTCGGGCAAGTCCTCGGCGATCCGAGCCGGGCTCGTTCCATCCGTGTTGCGGGGGGCGCTGCCGGGATCAGACCGATGGCTGGTCGCCTCCATGTACCCCGGAACTCATCCGCTCGCAGAGTTACAGGCCGCCCTCGACCGAGTGGCAGTGGGGACGGGTTCCGTCGATGATCGACTACGAGCTGGTGGCAGCATGACCGAGCATCTGAGTCGGGTCTTGCCCCCCGGCTCCACGTTCCTGCTGGTGATCGACCAGCTGGAGGAGGCGTTCACTCTCTCCGTTCCGGAAGAGCGAGATCTGTTCCTGGGGGCGCTGGCGGTTGCGCTGCAAGACGACTCGAGCGGGTTCAGAGCGGTTGCCTCGCTGCGAGCCGATTTCTACGACCGCCCGCTCGGCGATCGGCGGCTGGCCGAGCTGGTGCGGAGGGGAACCGAACCGCTGATTCCGCTGACGCCGGCCGAGCTGGAAGCCGCCATCGTGCGACCCGCCGCCCAGGTGGGGGTGGCGGTTACGCCCGAGTTGGTGGGAGTCATGGTGGCGGAGGTGATCGGCCAGCCCTCGGGACTCCCTCTCCTCCAGTACACCCTCAGCGAGCTCTTTCGTACCTCCCACGGGGCCGACCTCTCACTGGAGGCGTATCGGGCCATGGGCGGGCTGACCGGGGCGCTGGTGCGACGAGCCGAGGACGCCTACCACCGATTGGATCCGCACGAACAGGAGTCAGCTCGTCACCTCTTCCTGCGGCTCGTCACGGTAGGTGAGAACGGCGGCATCACCCGACGGAGGGTGCCGGTCGGAGAGATCGGCTCTTCGTCCGACGACCCCACCGGGATCGAAGACATGCTCGCCCGGTTCGTGAGCCATCGTCTGCTGGCCCTCGACCGGGACGCCGCCAGCCGGTCCCCGACCGTCGAGATCGCCCACGAGCGGCTGCTGACCGAATGGGGCCGCCTGAACGGATGGATCGACACCGCTCGCGATGACCTCCGGGCCCACCGGGCGTTGAGGACGGCCGCGACGGAATGGACCGCCGCGGGTAGGGATCCCAGCTATCTCCTGCGAGGGGACCGGCTGGCCCGACTGGAGACCTGGGCAGCCGACACCGCGCTGGTGTTGAGCGAGCGCGAAGAGCAGTTCCTACAGGCGAGCATCGCCATTCGAGAGAGAGAACACAGGGAGGAAGAGCAGCGGCGGCGACGGGAGGCGTCGCTGGAGCGGCGGGCCCGGACACGGCTGCGGGTGGCGGTGGCGGTGCTGGCGGCGGCCACCGTGGTCGCATCGGCCCTCACGGCGGTGGCGGTCACCCAGGGGAGACGAGCCGACCGGCAGGCACAGATCAATGCCGCTCGCGAGCTGGCGGCGGCCTCGGTGGCGAACCTCGAGGTCGATCCGGAGCTCAGCCTGCTGCTGGCGGTGGGCGCGGCCGAACGCGCCACCATCGACGGGAGTCCCACCCCTGAAGCGGTGTCAGCCCTCCACCGGGCCATCCTGGCCGATCGGGTGGTGATGGGAGTGCCGGGGGACTTCCCGGCCGCCTTCAGCCCGGACGGCTCGACGCTCGCCACCGCCGTCGGCGATGGAGGCACCATCGATCTGTGGTCGGTCCCAGGCGGCCGGCCGGCCGGCACGTTCGAGGGCCACACCGGCCGGGTGATCCAGGTCGAGTTCACCCCCGATGGCGGCCTGGTGAGCTCCAGCCTCGACGGCACCGCCCGCCGGTGGGAGGTGGCCACCGGCGGTGAAGCGTGTCGATTCGTCGGTCACACCGACGAGGTGTTCTCGATGTCGTTGGCTCCGGACGGGAGTCGCCTCGCCACACGAGGTCACGACGGCACCGTTCGGGTCTGGAACGCTCACACCTGCGGGGAGCTGCGGTCCATCCCGGTCGACGGCTTCGGTCTCCACTTCCATCCCCGTGGAGACCAGCTCGCCGTGGCGGCCGGGAGTGAGGCCTGGGTGCTCGACCCGGCCACCGGCGATCGGCTGCTGGCGGTGGGGGAGGCGGCCCGCGACGTCCGCTTCGCACCCGCCGGTGACCGGCTGGCGGTCGCGGAAGGGGAATTCGGCCTGGCGGTCTACGACCTGGCCACCGGGCGGGAGCTCTTCCGAACCACGGGGCACGAGGGCCTCACCGAAACCGTCGACTTCAGTCCGGATGGATCGCTGGTCGCTTCCGGAGGTCAAGATGGGTTGGTGCGGCTGTGGGACGCCGAGGTTGGTGCTGCCGGATTGGTGCTGAGCGGTGTCGGCAGCAACGTGGAGCATGTGACCTTCGATCGCAGCGGCACTCTGCTGGCGGCCGGCGGGACCTCCGGACGGGTCCTGGTCTGGGACGTCTCGGCCATCGGCTCGCAAGAGATCCGCACCATCCGGGTGGGTCCCGAGGGAGTGTTCCTGGCCTCCTTCGGTCCGGACGGGAAGGCGATCGCCGCCTCCGGGGGCGATGGGCTCGCTCGAATCTGGGACGCCGACACCGGAGCGGAGCTCACTCTTCTCGACCGGCCAGACGGGCTCGAGTTCGGGGTCTGGTGGAGTCAGGACGGCAGCCGGTTGGTCACCTCCGGTCCCCACACCGCCGGCCGAGCTCCCGCCGACCTGATCACCGTCTGGGACGTTTCCGGTTCGATGATGGCCACCATCGAAGAATTGCCGTTCACCTTCACGGCGGCGATCGATCCGACCGGTACCCGGCTGGCCACAGCCGGCGAGGCGGGGAAGGTGCGTCTCTGGGACCTGGCCGGTCTCCAGATGATCGATGAACGGGAACCCAACCTGGGCTTCATGGGCGAGATCGTGTGGCATCCGTTGGGAACGTGGCTGGCGGCTGCCACCCAGGGCGACGCGGTGTGGCTGTGGAACCCGGGTGCGGACCGGACGGAAACCCTCCGGGGCCATGGCAACGTGGTGAATGCAGTGGCGTGGCGACCCGATGGGGATGTACTGGCCTCGGGGGGCGAAGATGGCACGGTGCGGGTGTGGGATCCCGAATCCGGGCAAGCCGTGCTGGAGATCAGCGGCCACCCGGGCGCGGTGCGAGACCTGGCGTGGAGCCCCGACGGGTCGACGATCGTCACCGCCGGCTTCGACGGCGGGGTGCGGACGTGGGATGCGGCCGTCGGTACCCAGCTCGGCACCCTGTGGAACCCGGCCGGCATCGGTGCAGTGTCGTTCAGCCCGGACGGCCGCCGGCTGTTGACCGGGGCCGACGACGGGCTGGTGCGACTCTTCACCACCGATCCGGCCGAGCTGGTGGAGCTCGCGAAGGCCCGGCTGACGAGGGGATTCAGCGAGGAGGAGTGCCGCACCTATCTCCATCTCCCCGCTTGTCCGGTCGAGTGAC
>JBFGJL010000175.1:0-4636 GCA_041577235.1 Acidimicrobiia bacterium
GCCCTCCTCGAGACGCTTGTAGTCGCGGGCCGGCTCCAGCGGGGCCACCTCGGTTCCGGCACACAAGGCGAACACGCTCACCTCCGGGCCTTCCAGATGCTCCTCGACCAGCACGGAACGGCCTGCCTCTCCAAACCCCCCCTCCAGGCAACGAGTCACCCAGCGGCGGGCCTCATCCCGGTCGGTGGTCACCAGCACCCCCTTGCCGGCGGCGAGCCCGTCTGCCTTGACCACGTAGGGTCCCGTCGAGCGGGCGAGGTGGGCGAAGGCCTCGTTCTCCGACGAGAACACCCGGGCGGCGGCGGTGGGCACCCTGGCGCGGGCCATCACCTCCTTGGCGAAGGACTTGGACGTCTCCAGGCGAGCAGCGGCCCGGGTGGGCCCGAAGGAGGGGATCCCGACGGCGGTGAGGGCATCCACCACACCGGCGGCGAGGGGCGCTTCCGGGCCGACCACCACCAGCCCCACCCCGGCCGTCTTCGCCATGGCGGCCACGGCTCCGGCCTCGGTCGGATCGATCCCTTCCACCACGGACCCCAGCTCGGCCATGCCGGGGTTGCCGGGCACCATCAGCAGCTCGGTGACCTGGGGACTGCCCGCCATCGCCCAGGCGAGGGCGTGCTCACGCCCGCCACCCCCCAGTAGCAGCACCTTCACGAGCGCTCGATCAGCTGCTGGCGCTCGGGTCCCACCGACACCCATCCCACCGACACCCCGGTCCGTTCTTCGATCAACTCGACGTAGGCCTGCGCCTCCTTGGGGAGATCGACGAAGGAGCGCACCTCGCTGATGTCGGTGTTCCAGCCCGGGAGTTCCTCGTACACGGGCTGACAGTTGTAGAGGACCCGCTGCTGGCGGGGAAAGTCGGCGAACCTCTCGCCGAGCGAGGTGTAGGCGTCGGCCACCCGTAGGGTGGGGAAGGCGGAGAGGATGTCCAGTTTGGTGACGAAGAGGTCGGTGAGCGAGTTCACCCGGCCGGCGTATCGCAGCGCCACCAGGTCCAGCCATCCGCAGCGGCGCCGCCGGCCGGTCACGGTTCCGTACTCCCCTCCCAACTCCACCATCGTCTCGCCGACTTCGTCGTGCAGCTCGGTCGGGAAGGGCCCGGTGCCCACCCGGGAGATGTAGGCCTTGGCCACCCCGATCACCCGGTCGATCACCTTCGGACCCACCCCGGAGCCGGTGATGGCTCCCCCGGCGGTGGGGTTGGACGAGGTCACGAACGGATAGGTGCCGTGATCGATGTCGAGCAGGGTTCCCTGGGCTCCTTCGAAGAGGACCTGGCGGCCCTGCTCTACTGCCTCGGCGATGAGGAGCGAGGTGTCCGTCACGTACTGCAGGAGGGCGTCGGCGTAGCTCAGGTACTCGTCGGCGATCTGGGACCCGTCCATCGGGAGCTGGTTGTAGACGCGGGTCAGCACCCGATTCTTGTCGGCCAGCGCCAGCTCCAGCTTGTCGACGAAGATCTTGGGATCGAACAGGTCTTGGACCCGAATGCCCTGCCGGGAGTACTTGTCCGTATAGGCCGGGCCGATGCCCTTCTTGGTGGTGCCGATCCGCTGCCGGCCCAGGTAGCGCTCCATCACCGCGTCGAGCTTGCGGTGATAGGGCATGATCAGATGGGCGTTGGACGACACCCGCAGCCGGGCCGGATCGATGCCGCGCGACTGGAGCATCTCGACCTCGCTCAGCAACACCTTCGGGTCGATCACACAGCCGGAGGCGATCACCGGGGTGCACCCCGGATACATCACCCCGCTGGGGATGAGGGAGAGGGCGAACCGCTCGTCGCCGACCACGATGGTGTGTCCGGCGTTGTTGCCTCCCTGGTAGCGCACCACCACGTCGGCGGCGCGGGCGAAGTAGTCGGTCACCCGGCCCTTCCCCTCGTCGCCCCATTGGGCGCCGAGGACGATCGATGCCGGCACGAGGCCTCCTCGTCGGGTAGCCGGGCGATGGTAGTGGAGGGGCCGCCCCCGCTCGCCCAGCCGGAGCGGCCCTTCCGGGCGGAGGATGGCACAATCCTTGCCATGATCACCGACACCGCCGAATTCCGTGCGCTGGCCGACCACCGGGTGGCCATGGCCGATCTCCACCTGCGCGATCTGTTCGCGACCGACCCCGCCCGAGGAGAGACCTTCGCGGCCACCGCCGCCGACCTCTACCTCGACTACTCCAAGAACCTGGTCACCGCCGAGACGATGACACTCCTGATGGCGTTGGCGAGGCGGGCCGCCGTGCAGCAGCGCATCGAGGCGATGTTCACCGGCGAGGCGATCAACGTCACCGAGCGGCGAGCGGCGCTGCACGTCGCGTTGCGGGCTCCGGCGGGGACGGTGATGATCGTCGATGGCGAAGACGTGGTGCCGGACGTCCACCGGGTGCTCGAGCGGATGGCCGATTTCGCTCTGCGGGTGCGGAGCGGGGAGTGGAGGGGCTATACCGGGCGTCCGATTCGCAACGTGGTCAACATCGGGATCGGCGGCTCGGATCTCGGCCCGGCCATGGCGGCCGAGGCCCTGGCCGCCTACGCCGACCCGGCGCTGTCGATCCGGTTTGTGTCGAACGTGGACGGCGCCGACCTGACCGACGCCCTGGCCGGGCTCGATCCCGCCGAGACCCTGTTCGTGGTGTGTTCCAAGACCTTCACCACTCTGGAGACCTTGACCAATGCCCACAGCGCCCGCCGGTGGCTGTTGGCGGCGCTAGAGGAGGAGGCGGCCGTCGCCCACCACTTCGTGGCGGCCTCGTCCAACCCGGCGGAAGTGTCAGGCTTCGGGATCGACCCGGCCAACATGTTCGAGTTCTGGGACTGGGTCGGGGGCCGCTACTCGTTGGACTCGGCCATCGGGCTGACGGTGATGATCGCCATCGGCCCCGAGCGATTCCGAGAGCTGCTGGACGGCTTCCACCAGATGGACCGTCACTTCCGAACCGCTCCGTTGCCGGCCAACATGCCGGTGGTGCTGGCGATGCTGGGCATCTGGCACGGCAACTTCCTCGGGGCGGAGACCCATGCGGTGCTCCCATACAGTGCCCGCCTGCGGCGATTCCCCGCCTACCTGCAGCAGCTCGACATGGAGAGCAACGGCAAATCGGTGACGCTCGACGGCCGGCCGGTCGCCACCAGCACCGGTCCGGTGGTGTGGGGGCAGCCGGGCACCAACGGCCAGCACGCCTTCTTCCAGCTCCTCCACCAGGGCACCAGGCTCGTTCCGTGTGACTTCATCGGCTTCCTCCACCCGGACCACCCGCTCGGAGAGCACCACCCTCAGCTGGTCGCCAACCTGTTCGCGCAGAGCGAGGCGCTGGCCTTCGGGCGGACCCGAGCGGAGGTGGAAGAGGAGGAGACCGACCCCGAGCTGGTTCCCCACCGGGTCTTCCCGGGGAACCGGCCCTCCAACACCATCCTCGCTCCCCGGCTCACCCCCCGCCTGCTGGGGGAGCTGGTGGCGCTGTACGAGCACAAGGTGTTCGTCCAGGGAATCGTGTGGGGGATCAACAGCTTCGACCAGTGGGGGGTGGAGCTGGGCAAGGTGCTGGCCGGGCGGATCGGCCGGGAGCTGACCCAGCCGACTCCACCCGACCTGGCTCACGACAGCTCCACCGACGCCCTGATCCGCCGCTACCGGAACGAACACCGAAACCGATGAGGCCGATCGTCCTCCTGGGTCCCCAGCGGTTCCGACCCACCCTGGCGGCGGCGCTGGCCGAGCTCGGACGGGGCGAAGAGGTGGCGGGGATCACCGCCGGCTGGCAGGACCGGGAAGATGCCGACGAGGAACTGCGGGGCCACCTGGAGGGCCGCTTCCGCAACCTCGGTCTCTACCGGCGAATGCTGACGGTGTTCGAGAAGGACCCGGCGCTCCACCGGGCCCACCGCCTCCGCCAGGCGCGGCTGCAGGAGCTGCAGGAGCTGTACCGGTTGCGGCTGAGCCACGCCCTCGACGCGGCCCGCCGGTTGCTGGCCCGAACGGGTGACGGCGACCTGCTGGCCCGGGCCCGCCGGGAGGCGGTGCAGACGGTGGCGGAGCTAGACCGGGCCCACCTGGCGGCCATCACCGAGATCCACCAGGAGTTCCAGCAGGCGCAGACGCCCTGGGAGCGGCCGGCGCTGGTGGCCGAGCGTGAGCTGCTGCGTCGGGAGCTGGGCGGCATCGACGCTCTGGTCGTGGCCGGAGGCCACGTGGCGACGCTGCTCAACCGGCTTCGTCTGCTCGGGGTGCTGGAGCTGGCGGCGGCCGACCTCCCGCTGGTCGCCTGGTCGGCCGGCGCCATGGTCCTGAGCGACCGGGTGCTGGTGTACCACGACTCTCCCCCGCAAGGCCCGGGCAACGCCGAGATGCTCGAGGTGGGGATGGGACTGGTGCCAGGCCTCCTGCTGCTCCCCCACGCCCGCCGCCGGCTCCGACTGGACGACCCGATCCGGGTGGGCATGCTGGCTACCCGCACCGCCCCGGCTATGTGCCTGACCCTGGAAGAGGGAGCCGAGCTGCACTGCCGACCCGAAGGCACCGAGGCACGGGGCGGGGTCCGAGCGCTCACTCCCGGCGGGGCGGTGGTCCCGGCCGACGGGATAGTGGACGGGGGGAGAGGGTGAACCGGGTGGAAACCCGTCTGCGGAGCCTCCTCCGGC
>JBFGJL010000176.1:0-4633 GCA_041577235.1 Acidimicrobiia bacterium
GACGACCCTCCGGTCGAAGCGGTTGCGGTTCATCGGCGTCCGCGCCAGCTCGTCCGCCATCGCCCGGAACGCGTGGTCCCAGTCGAGGGCGATGCCCAGCGCCTCGCGGCCCTCCTCGAGCTTCGCCGCCATGTCGCCGGTGTGACGGAACCGGTAGATCCGCTCCGCCCGGTTCAGCGCCAGGTTGAGCGTGTTCCAGCAGACCACGCGCACCCGCGTGGCGGCCGAGGTGACCGGGTCCGAGGACATCCCGGGCAGCTGAGACGAGGAGCAGGCATGGCGAAGATCCGGGTGTACGAGCTGGCCAGAGAGCTGGAGGTCGACTCCAAGGACGTGCTGGAACAGGCCCATGAGCTCGACATCGCGGTCAAGACGGCCTCTTCGGGATTGGAGGAGACAGACGCCGATCTGATTCGCCTGGCCTTCGCCGACGAGACTCCGGCCGAGGAGCCGGCCCCGAGCGAACCGACCCCCGCGGCCGAGGCGAGGCCCGAGGAAGGAGAGGAAGGAGCCGGGCCAGTCCACGAAGGCGCCGAGGCGGTCGTCGGCGTCGCCACCGCCGAAGTGGAAGAGGCCCCGGTCGGCGAGCTCCGTCCCATCACCCTGCCGGAGGGAATCACCGCCGGCGAGTTCGCCCGGGAGGTGGGCGTCCCGGTGGGAGCCGTCGTCAAATCCCTCTTGCAGATGGGTGAGATGGTGGCGGCCGCAGCCGCCGTCCCGGCCGGCGCCATCGAAGATCTGGGCGGACGCTTCGGCGTGGCGGTCACGGTCGAGGAGGCAGCTCCCGTCGTCCCGGAGGTCACGGGACCCAAGCCGAAGCGAGTATTCGACGACGACCCCGCCGACTTGGTGGCGCGGCCGGCGGTGGTGACCGTGATGGGTCACGTCGACCACGGCAAGACCACGCTGCTCGACGCCATTCGGCACACCAATGTGGTGGCCGGCGAGCACGGGGGCATCACCCAGCACATCGGGGCCTACCAGGTCGACGTCGACGGCCGCAAGATCACCTTCATCGACACCCCCGGCCACGAGGCGTTCACCGCCCTGCGAGCCCGAGGGGCCGAGGTCACCGACATCGTGATCCTGGTGGTGGCCGCCGACGACGGAGTCATGCCCCAGACCGCCGAGGCGATCAGCCACACCAAGGCGGCCGAGGTGCCGATGATCGTGGCGATCAACAAGATGGATCTGGCCGGAGCGGATCCCTACGCTGTGCGGGCTGCTCTCACCGAGCAAGGGGTGGTGGCCGAGGAGCTGGGAGGCGACACCATCACCGTCGAGGTGTCCGCCGCCGCCGGGCAGGGCCTCGACCAGCTGCTGGAGATGATCGACCTGGTCGCTCAGCTGGAGGAGCTGGCCGCCAACCCCGAGGCCCCCGCCTCCGGGGTGGTCATCGAGAGCCAGCTCGATCCGGGCATGGGTCCGGTGGCGACCGTCATCGTCCAGCGTGGCACCCTGCGGCAGGGAGACTCGCTCGTGGCCGGGCCGGTGGCGGGAAGGGTACGCGCCATGCTCGATCACCAGGGCAACCGGCAGAAGCAGGCGGGGCCATCGACTCCGGTGCTCGTGATGGGTTGGAGCGATGTCCCCACGGCCGGCGACCTGTTCGACGTCGTCGGTAGCGACAAGGAAGCGCGGGCGATCGCACAGAAACGGGCCGATCAGATCCGGGCCGAGTCGGTGGTGGCCCCCACCGCCCGCGAGCGCCTCGAATCGCTCCTCGAGCAGCTGCGGACGGCCGATGAGGCCGAGCTGCGTCTGATCATCAAGGCCGACGCCCACGGCTCGTTGGAGGCCTTGCGGGAGTCAATCGGAAAGATCGGGCGCGAGGGCGGTTCGATCACCATCGTGCACGGGGCGGTGGGGGGCATCAGCGAGAACGACGTCACGCTGGCCGACGTGACCGAGTCGATCATCGTGGGCTTCAGTGTCCGCCCCGACGCCAAGGCTCGGCGGGCGGCGGAGGAAGCAGGAGTGGAGATCCGTACCTTCCAGGTCATCTACGAGCTGCTCGACGACATCGAAAAGCTGCTGGTGGGCAAGCTGGCGCCGACCGAGGTCGAGGTGGTGCGGGGCTCGGCCGAGGTGCGAGCGCTCTTCCGGGTCCCTCGAGCCGGCACCATCGCCGGCTCGTACGTCACCGAAGGTGAAGTGGTGCGGGGAGCGCGAGCCCGTCTCGTGCGAGAGGGGGTGGTCGTCTACGACGGCACGGTGTCGTCGTTGCGGCGGTTCAAGGACGATGTCCGTTCCGTGTCGTCCGGGTTCGAGTGTGGAATCGGGCTGGCCGGGTTCAACGACATCAAGGAGGGGGATGTGATCGAGGTGTACGAGATCAAAGAGGTCGCCGCCGTCTGAGCAACGCCATGCATGCCGCCGTCATGCGAATCGAGCTCCGGATCCCGACTGCGCAGTCGCTTAAGGCGAAGCGCAGCATCCTCAAGGCGGTGGTGGCCGCCCTCCGCACCCGCTTCTCGGTCTCGGTGGCCGAGGTCGGCTTTCACGATCTCTGGCAGCGGTCGACGTTGGGGGTGGCGATCGTCTCTCCCCAGGCCGGACAACTACAGCGGCAGCTCCACACCATCCGCCGCTACCTTGAGCGCGAGCCGGAGGTCGAGGTGATCGACATGGGCGTTTCCTACCTGGAGGACCCGGCGTGAGCCGGCCCCCCAGCCCCCGCATGCGGCGGGTGAACGCGATGGTGCGAGAGGTGGTGGCCGAAGAGGTCGAGAACCTCAAGGACCCCCGACTCGGCTTCGTCACCGTCACCGGGGTCGACACCGCTCCCGACCTGCGGACGGCCGTGGTCTACTACTCGGTGCTGGGCAGCCCGGAGGAAGTAGCTTCGTCGGCCGCCGCCTTGGAAGCTGCCCGGTCCCGCATCAACCGGGTGTTGGGTCGGCGGGTTCGCCTCAAGTACACGCCTCGGCTGACGTTCCGGGTCGACGAGAGCATCGAGCGAGGTTCCCGTCTCGGTGAGATCTTTCGCCGCCTCCACGAAGGGGAAACGTATGAATGACCACCCGGTCGACGGATTCCTGCTGGTCGACAAGGCGGGCGGGTGGACGTCACACGACGTGGTGGCAAGAGTGCGCAAGTTGTCCCGCATCCGCAAAGTCGGCCACGCCGGCACCCTCGACCCCATGGCAACCGGGCTGGTGGTGCTGGGTCTGGGCCGGGCTACCCGCCTGCTGCGGTTCGTGCAGGATCTGCCCAAGGACTACCGAGCCCGGGTGGCCTTCGGGATCGCCACCGACTCGCTCGACGCCGACGGGGCGGTCCTGTCGCGGGAGCCGATGCCCATCGCACAGGACGACCTGGCGGGGGTCCTTCCCCGCTTCACCGGCACCATCTTGCAGGTGCCGCCCATGGTGTCGGCGGTCAAGGTGGGAGGACGGCGTCTCTACCAGCTGGCCCGGGAGGGACACGAAGTCGAACGGGAGGCCCGGCCGGTGGTGGTGTACAGGCTCGAGGTCGAGGACTACGCCCCCGGCGACTATCCGGAGGCCACCCTCCGGGTCGTGTGTGGGAAGGGGACGTATGTGCGATCACTGGCCGACGACATGGCTCGAGCGCTGGGCGGGCGGGCTCATCTCATCGACCTCCGCCGGCTCGCCATCGGCAGCATGCGGGTGGAAGACGGTCATTCCATCGAGGATCTGGAGCGGGCCTCGGACCACCTGCCCGACCTGATGCTCGCTCCCATCGAGGGCCTGCGGGATCTCCCGGTGGTGGCGGTCGGCGCCGACACCGCCCGGGCGGTCAGAATCGGTATGCGTTTCGCCCACGGGCTCGAGGAGGTGGTGGCCGCCGGGGGTCCGGCGGCGGTCGTTGGTGAGAGCGGCGAGCTGCTGGCGGTCTACCGTGGCGAGGGCAGACTGGCGGTCCCGGAAGTGGTGCTGAGATGAGGGTCCTCGAGGGCGATTTTCGGAGCTGGGGTGAGGTGGCCCCCGGCGGCTCGGCGGTCACCATCGGTGTGTTCGACGGAGTTCATCGCGGCCACCATCAGCTGCTCGTCGAGTTGCGGCGGCGGGCCGAAGAGCTGGGAGGTCTCGAGCGGGTGGTGCTCACCTTCGACCACCATCCGCTGGAGCTGGTGGCGCCAGAGCGGGCCCCACTGCTGCTGACCACCCTGGAACGCCGCATTCGCCTGCTGGACGGGCTCGCCGATGTCGTGGCCGTATTGACCTTCGAGAAGGTGCGGGATCTGGAGGCAGAGGCCTTCATTGCCGAGGTGTTGGCCGACACCCTCCACGCCCGGCTGGTGGCGGTGGGTGCCGACTTCCGATTCGGCCGGGACCGCCGGGGGGATCTCGCATTGCTGCGGCGGCTCGGACCCGCCCACGGCTTCGAGGTGGACGAGGTGCGGCTGGTGGGAGAAGAAGGGGTGCCGGTGTCGTCGACCCGTATCCGCGAGCTGGTGACCACCGGCTTGATCCAGGCCGCCAACCGCGAGCTCGGGCACCGCTTCGAGGTGCGGGGAGAAGTGGTGCCGGGCGAGGGGCGCGGCCGTCAGATCGGGGTGCCCACCGCCAACCTGGCGATGCCAGCCGGGATCATCCTGCCGGCCGACGGAGTCTACGCCGCCTGGGCGGTGCTTCCCTCGGGGCGATACCCGGCCGTGGTCAACGTC
>JBFGJL010000177.1:0-4609 GCA_041577235.1 Acidimicrobiia bacterium
ATCGGCGCCGGCAACGACGTCGAGGGGATCAAGTACGACTACGAGGTGGGCAACGCCCGCTATCAGTGGCTCTCGGCCACCATCGACGGGGCGGCCGACGCCGGCATCCCCTGGGTGGTGGTGGGCATGCACAAGGTGTGCATCACCGCCGGCAACAAGGACTGTGAGATCGGCGCCGAGCTGCCCGAGCTGCTCATCGCCAAAGGAGTCGACCTGGTCCTGCAAGGCCACGACCACGACTACCAGCGCTCCAAGCAGCTCGACTGCCTGGTGGTGGACAGCTACGACGCCGGCTGCGTCACCGACAGCGGGGCCGACGGCAACTACCCGAAGGACCAGGGCACCGTATTCGTCGTGGCCGGAACGTTCGGCGGCGGTGGCCTCACCCCCATCGACTCCGGCGACTCCGAGTACGGGTACTTCGCCGAGACGATGGGCGGGGGCGACAGCGACGCCGGGCGCGGGTTCGTCGAGATCACCGTCACAGCCGACACGCTGGTCTCCACCTTCATCGGCACCACCTCCTCGTACACCGACAGCTTCACCATCGACTGACCAGACCCCGTCACTGCGGGTGGTAGGTTCCCGGGTCCGGGAGGCAGACGGTATGGGGCATCCAACCGGGCAGGGCCGCAGACAGCGATCCCGCCCGCGCCCGGAGCGGGACCACGGGTGAGCGACCGCACCAGGTTGGTGGTCGTCGGGATGGTCGTGGTGGCGGCGGGGATCGCCGCCTTGGTGCTGTCCGGCCGGCCGCCCGAGACCTCCCCTCCCGTCGCCTCCACCACCACCGCCACCGAAGCTCCCACCACCACCTTCCCGGCGGTGCAGGCTTGCGAGTCGAGCAGCCCCGCCGGCGGGGCCTACACCGTCGAGGTGTGCCTCCGCGCCCCCGCCGCCGACGTGACCGGCCGTCTGCCGGTGACCGCCGACGTCACCGTCGACGGCGAACCGCCCGGAGTCCGCCGCCTGGTCTTCTCCCTGGACGGGAGCTACCTGCTGACCGACTTCGAAGCCCCTTACCAGTTCGAGTTGCCGGCCGATCACTTCGAGGCCGGCCCCCACCAGCTGGCGGCGGAGGCGATCCTGCGTGACGAGTTCGTGACCGGCCCCGCTCGCATCGACCTGACCTTCGCCGAACCGGGCCCGACGGTGGCTCCTCCTCCCTTCCGGCCCCGAACCGGGAACCCTCCGGCCCCGGGGTCGCCCTTCCTGGTGGCCGCCACGGGCGACGGAGCCGCCGGTCGCGGCACCGGCGACGACGTCATCGGACTCATCGAGAGCTGGCAGCCCCAGCTCCTGCTGTATCTCGGGGACGTCTACGAGCAGGGCACCTACACGGAGTTCCACAACTGGTACGGCCACGGCGGGAGCGCCTGGTCGGGGCTGTGGGAGGTGACCAATCCGGTGATCGGCAACCACGAGCTGCTCACCCCCGACGGCGCCGGCTTCCGCGACTACTGGGGCGGCCCTCCCCCCCACTACAGCTTCGACACCGCCGGCTGGCACCTGGTGGGCCTCGACCTCCAGAAGGACGGGGCCGACGAGGCCGAGCTGGCCTGGCTGACCGCCGATCTGGCCGCCAGCGACGCCACGTGTTCGCTGGTCTTCCAGCACACCCCGGTGGTGAGCGTCGGCCCGCTGGGCGACAACCCGGCCCTCGCCCCCGCCTGGCAGGCGATGGCCGCCGCCGGGGTCGATCTGCTGCTCACCGCCCACGAGCACAACTACCAGCGCTGGCGTCCGCTCGGTCCCGACCTCCGGCCGGGCGACGGACCCACCCAGTTCGTGGTGGGGACCGGCGGGCACGGCATCCAGGAACGGTCGCGCGACGATCCCCGGGCGGAGCGGGTGTTCGACCAGCTCCCCACCGCCCTCGGCGCCCTCCGCTTGGAGCTCAACCCGGAAGGAGCCGTCTTCGCCTTCGTCAACACCGAAGGGGAGGTCCTCGACCGGGGCGTGATCCAGTGCTCGGGCACTGGGCCCGACCGCAGCCCTCCCGCCGCCCCGGAAGGTCTGGCGGCCACCGCCGGCGGTACCCAGGTCGCCCTGAGCTGGTCGCCTTCCGCCGACCGCGTCGGGGTCGATCGCTATCGGATCGTGCGGGACGGAGCCCTGCTGGCCGAAGTCCAAACCCCGGCCACCTCCTTCGTCGACCTCACCGCCACGCCCGACGGCGAACACGTCTACCGGCTGACGGCGATCGACGCGGCCGGCAACGAGTCCCCCCCGAGCCGGCCGTTATCGGTGGCAACCGGACCGGCCCCCACCCTGTTCGAGGTACCTGCCGCCGCCGACACCTACGTCACCGCCGAGCGGCCGGCCGAGACCTACGGTGACGCCAAGAGCCTCCGCTTCGACGGACGGCCGGTCGCCCAGGCCTATCTGCGCTTCGACCTGCCCGACGTACCCGGTCTGATCGCCTCCGCCCGCCTGCGGGTCTATCTGGAGATGCCCGCCCCCGAAGGGTTCTCGGTCCATCAGGTGCTGGGAGCCTGGAACGAGGCGAGCCTGGTCTACGCCGGCGCCCCGCCCCCGGGCAACCTGATCGCCCGTACCGGACCCGAGCCTCCCCTGGGCTGGGTGGAGCTGGACGTCACCGCTGCCGTCGAACCCGGCCGACCGCTCGAGCTGGTCATCATCTCCAGCGCCCAGACCAGCCAGCGCATCTCCAGCCGGGAGGGGGAACATCCGCCCGAGTTGGTGATCGAAACCGAGCCCGGCTCGTAGAAGACCTCGTAGAAAACACTGATCGTGGGGTAGCCATTACCCCCGGAGTTCCGTTAGGATGCGCCCCTGGAGGCTAGTGGGGGGTTCGCGTGACCAGGGCAAGGCCGGCAGGGGGTCCCGCTCGTTCGCGGGCGCTCTCCCTTATCACCGTTCTCACCATGGTCTCCTCGCTGCTGGTATCCGGACCCCTGGCGTCACCTGCCCACGCCGCCGCCTGTGAGACGAGCGGCCCGGCCGGAGGCGCCTACACGGTCGAGATCTGCATCACCAACCCCCTCCCCGGCGCCACCCTGGTGGGCAATCAGACCGTCGACGCCGTGGTCACCGTCACCGGCAGCAGCCCAGGGATCGCCAAGCTCCAGTTCTACCTCGGAACCGACTACCTCCTCACCGACTTCGAGAGCGCTTACACCTTCACCCTTCCCACCGACAAGTTCGTCGACGGCACCTACTCGCTGGAGGGGGAGGCGGTGATGCGCGACGGGTTCATCTCCACCCGGGCCGACGTCTCCGTCACCTTCTCCAACGGCATCACCTCACCGCCCGTCAACACCAACACCTTCACCCCTTCTTCCGGCACCACCCCGCCCGCCGGCCAGCCCTTCACCCTGGTGGCCACCGGGGACGGCGCCGCCGGCCGCAGCGACGGAGACGCGGTGGTCTCCACCATCGCAGGTATGAACCCCAACCTGCTCCTCTATCTGGGCGACGTCTACGAGAAGGGCACCTCTACCGAGTTCTACAACTGGTACGGGCCGGACGGCGTCTCCTGGGGACAGTTCCGCTCGATCACCAACCCCACCATCGGCAACCACGAGTACACCGACGGGCTCGCCCCCGGCTACTTCGACTACTGGGACAACGTCCCCGACTACTACAGCTACGACGCCAACGGCTGGCACTTCATCAGCCTCAACAGCACCAGCCAGCTGGGCGAGTTCACCCCGGGCACCCCCCAATACGACTGGCTGGCCGCCGACCTGGCCGCCAACACCAACCAATGCAGCGTCGCCTACTTCCACGACCCGGTGCAGAGCATCGGGCCGCAGGGCGGGGAAGCGGACATGATCCCGATCTGGCAGCTGCTGGTCGACGAAGGGGTCGACATCGTGCTGACCGCCCACGAGCACAACTATCAGCGCTGGGTGGCCATGGACCGCGACTTCGTAGCCAACCCGGCCGGGATCCCCCAGTTCGTGCTCGGAGCCGGCGGCCACGGCATCCGGGCCACCACCTCCAGCGACAGCAGGGTGGCCTCCTACGCCGACACGAATCCCACCGCCTTCGGCGCCCTCCGGCTCGAGCTCAACCAGGACGGCGCCGCCTTCGCCTACGAGAACACGGCCGGGAGCACCCTCGATTCGGGCACCATCACCTGTTCGGGAGCCCCCGCCGACGTGCAGGCCCCCACCGTCCCCACTGGGCTGGTGGCCACCCCGGTGAGCGGCACCCAGGTGGATCTCAGCTGGGAGGCGTCGAGCGACAACGTCGGCGTCGAGGAGTACGGCGTCTACCGGGACGGCATCCTCATCGGCACCGCCCCCGGCAGCCAGCTGACCTACTCGGACACCACCGCGTCCCCCAATACCACCTACGACTACACGGTGGACGCCGCCGACGCCGCCGGCAACCGCTCCGCCCAGTCGGCTGCCCAAACCGTCACCACGCCCAACCCCTCCTCGTCCTTCACCTTCGCGGCGGGGGCGGACGCCTACGTCGACGATGCCAACCCGTCGTCCAACTTCGGGACGTCGTCGCAGTTGCGGGTGGATGGGTCGCCGGTGTTGCGGTCGTATGTGCGGTTCGATGTGGCCGGGTTGTCGGGGCCGGTCACCTCGGCCACCTTGCGGGTGTTGGCCGGGTCGAACCATTCGACCGG
>JBFGJL010000178.1:0-4606 GCA_041577235.1 Acidimicrobiia bacterium
CGCCAGGATCTGGCCGACGGGTGGGAACCCGTACGGCCGCCGCCGTTCGATCTCCGCGGCCAGGTATTCGATCGGGTCCCCCCGTCGCAGCGCCGCCAGCACGGGGTGCGATGGCTGGGCCGTCTGCACCATCAGGCGTCGGCCGCGGCCGGAGGGCACCAGGGCGGCCAGGCGGGCCAGAGTGCGTAGGGCATCCACGCCGGCCCGGTAGTTGGTGCCGAGCACGAGACCATCGGCATCGACCGCGACCGCCAGGGCGACCGGAGGAAGACCGGGCAGGTCGCGCTCCGTTCCCACCCAGAGCCGCCGACGCGATCGCACCGGCCCGGCTGTACCCGCTCCCAGCCCCATCGTCAGCTCCTCCAGCACCCGCTCGGTCCCTGCTCCGAGCGGTTCGAACGACTCGCCGCCGCACTGGCGACAGGCTCCGATCTCGGCTCCGCATCGCGGGCAGCGGCCTTCCTCCTCGGCCCGAGAGCCGCACGTGGAGCAGACACGCAAGGTCCGGCACCTCCTGCACCGGTAGGCGGGCGCATAGCCGTGCCGATGGGTGAACACGAAAGCCCGTTCGTCGGAGGCGACCACTGCCCGGAGGGCGGTTCGCACCCGCTGGGTGAGGAGCCCCGCGCCGGGCGGCTCCTCGGTGCGGTCGACCACCTCCACCAGCGGCCAGGCCCGCGAGCGACCCGGGGGCCGGATCACCTCCACCCCGCTCGCCATCGTCTCACTGGAGGGAACCCGGCCGATCATGACCAGGCCGAACCGCTCCACGGCCGCCCGGGTGCGTAACACGTCGCGGGCGTGGAGCGTGGGGGTGGGGCGATCCTTCATCGCCCGGCGGCCCTCTTCGAGCAGACAGGCGAGCGCCAGGTCGCCCACCGGCCACAGCGCCACCCGAGGTGTGCCCACCACCAACCGGCCCCCTCCGGCCGCTTCCGACCAGGCGGCCGTCACCTCCCGATCACTCGCCTCACCGGCGACAGTGACGACCCTGGCCCCCAGACGGCCGGTCAGATCGGCGGCCAGCTCGGCGGCTTCCACTGCCGTGGCGCACACCACGAGGATCGATCGCCCTTGCCCGAGGATGGGAGTGGCAGCTTCCGCCAACTCGGCTCCGGGATGGTCGGTGCCGAGCAGGTAGGTGGGCGGCCCCGGCACCCGTCGGAGGGCGCGGTCGGCCGATCTCGCCAGCGGGCCGGTGGCCTCGCCGGGAAGGGGCCCGTCCTGGGGGTCGTCCACCTCCACCGGCAGATTGGGCGGCGCCGTCTTGCCCAGCAGGACGGCCAGGGGTGCGACGTAGTGGTGGGCGGCCCAGCGCAGGGTCTCCAGCAGGCGGGGGTGGAACACCGGGGCCGCACCCGATACGCCTCGGAGCTCCTTCAGCCCAGCCTGTGTGCCCGTCCCGAGGGCCACCACGAACCCCCGTACCCTTCGCCCTCCCAGCGGCACCCTGACCAGGCTGCCCACCGCCACCCGGTCGCGGACCGGCTCCGGAACCGCATACGAGAATCCGGCGTCGACCGCGAACGTGGCCAGGTCGGGCACGACCCGGGCTACTAGCGGGCCGCTCAGAGGTGGGCGGCCGCCTGCCGCAGCTCGGCCGCCAGGTCGGTCGACTCCCAGGTGAAATCGTCGCCGCGGCGACCGAAGTGGCCGTAGGCCGAGGTGGCCTGGTAGATGGGGCGTTGCAGCCGGAGCCGGTCGATGACGGCCCGGGGCCGGAAATCGAATGCGTCGGCTACCAGCCGGTCGAGGGAGGCCGGGTCGATCGCTTCGGTACCAAAGGTCTCCACGTGAATCGACACCGGGTTGGCTCGGCCGATGGCATAGGCGATCTGCACCTCACACTTGCGGGCGAGCCCGGCCGCCACCACGTTCTTGGCGGCGTGGCGGGCGGCGTAGGCGGCTGAGCGATCGACCTTGGTGGGGTCCTTACCGGAGAAGGCTCCTCCTCCGTGGCGGGCGGCTCCCCCGTAGGTGTCGACGATGATCTTGCGGCCGGTGAGACAGGTGTCGGCGTGGGGCCCGCCGATCTCGAAGCGGCCGGTGGGGTTGACCAAGAACTCGACCTCGTCGTCCAGCAGTTCCTCTGGCACCACCGCCGTGACCACGTGCTTCCACAGATCGGGCCGCAGTGTCTTCTCGACGGAGGTCTCGGGCTGATGTTGAGCAGAGATGAGGACCCGGGCCAGTCGGATGGGACGATCGTCCTCGTACTCGACCGTCACCTGGGTCTTCCCGTCCGGACGCAGATAGGCGAGGGTGCCTTCTCTTCGGACCAGGGCGAGCTCCTCGGCGAGACGGTGAGCGAGCTGAATGGAGAGGGGCATCAGGTCAGGGGTCTCGTCGACGGCGAATCCGAACACCAGGCCCTGATCGCCCGCGCCGAGCGCATCGAGGGGGTCGGACGACCCGGCTCTCGCCTCGACCGAGGTGATGACGCCGGCGGAGATGTCCGGGCTCTGATGGTGGAGCACCACCTGAACCCGACACGTGTCGGCCGAGAAGGGATCGTCCGGACTCGTGTACCCGACGGTTCGGATCGCCTCACGTGCCACCGCTTCCACGTCGGGATCGGCCGAGGTGCCGAGCTCCCCGGCGATCACCACCAGACCGGTGGTGACGAGGGTCTCGCAGGCCACCCTCCCGTCCGGGTCTTCGGCGAGAACGGCGTCGAGCACCGAGTCGGAGATGCGGTCGGCGACCTTGTCAGGGTGTCCTTCGGAGACGGATTCCGACGTGAAGAACCAGCGTCGCATGGCCGGGAAGTATACGGGCGCCGGCTCAACCTCCCTGGACCGCCTCGGCCACCAGATCCCACAGCCGGCGGGCGACCTCCACCTTGCTGGCCAACGGCCAGGCTTCGGCGCTGCCGTCGGGATGAAAGATGGTCACCTCGTTGCTGTCGGTCCCGAAGCCCGATCCGGGTTTGGAGACGTCGTTGGCCACGAGCAGGTCCACCCCTTTCGCCATGGCCTTCTCCCTTGCCCGGTCGAGCGACCCGGTCTCGGCGGCGAACCCGACCAAGAACGGGCGGGGGCTCCGCTCGGCCAGGCCGGCGAGGATGTCGGGGGTCGGCTCCAGGATCAGGTCCGGAGGTCCGTCTCCCCGGGCCAGCTTGGTGGTATCGGGGTCCTTTGCCCGAAAGTCGGCCACCGCCGCCGCCATCACCACCACATCGACCTGCTCGGCGCGGTTCCACACCTCGCGCGCCATCTCCTCGGCGGTTTCCACCCACACCGGCTCCACCCGGGGGGGGACCGGCCGATCCGAGGAGGTCACCAACGTGACCTCCGCCCCGCGGCGGGCGGCCTCTGCCGCCAGGGCGTGGCCCATCTTTCCGGAGCTGCGGTTGCCCAGAAACCGCACCGGGTCGATCGGCTCCCTGGTGCCTCCCGCCGTCACCAACACTTTGCGGCCGGTCAGAGGTCCGGACAGTATCGCCTCGATGGAGGCGAGGAGCTCTTCGGGCTCGACCATCCGACCCATTCCCACGTCTCCCCCCGCAAGTGGGCCGGGCTGGGGACCGACCAGATGGTGTCCGTCTCCCACCAGCAGCTGGACGTTGCGGGCGGTGGCGGGGTGCTCCCACATCTCGGTGTGCATGGCCGGGGCCAGAAGACACGGCCGGTCGTGGGCGAGGAGTGTGGCGGCGAGCAGGTCGTCGCTGTTGCCCTGCGCCAGCCGGGCCAGCAGCGAGGCGGTGGCGGGTGCCACCACCATCAACTCGGCCCAGCGGGCCAGCTCGGTGTGGGGACTGACGAGGGAGGTCCCGAAGAGATCGATGGCCACCGGGTGCCCGGTCACGGCGGCGAAGGATTGGGGCCCGACGAACTGGCGGGCGGCCTCGGTCATGATGACCTTCACCTCGGCGCCGGCTTCCACCAGGCGACGGGCGAGGTGGACCGCTTTGTAGGCGGCGACACCCCCCGAAACGCCGAGAACGATGCGCCGCCCGCTCAGCACGGGATCAGTCTTCTTCTTCTCGCTCGGCGGCGACCTTCCCCTCCACGATCTCCTCCAGGGCGATGGTCACCGGCTTGCGGCTGAGCGAGTGGACCTGGGGCGGCACGTAATGACCGATACCCTCTCCCAGCTGGTTGAAGTAGGCGTTGATCTGCCGAGCGCGACGGGCGGCCAGCACCACGAGGCCGAAGCGGTCGCCGGTCTTCTCCAGGGCGTCCTCGATGGGCGGATCGATCATGGGGATCCTTCGTCGGGGGGGGTCAGTATACGCAGGATCCGGTCCACAGCCGCATCCACCTCGTCGTTGACCACCAGATGATCGAAGTGTCGGCGGGCCACCTCCGTCTGCCAGCGTGCGACCTGCAACCGCCCCTCCACTTCGGCGGCGGAGGTGTCGCCCCGACCCCGGAGCCGCGCCTCCAGCACTTCAGCCGACGGCGGCTCGATGAAGATCGTCACCGCGGCCGGATACGCCTCCTTCACCTGCAGTGCCCCCCGAATCTCGATGTCCAGCAGCACGTCGCGCCCCGCCGCGAGCGCCTCTTCAACGGCTCGGCGGGGGGTCCCGTACAGCCGGCCGTTGTACTCGGCCCACTCGAGGAGGGATCCGTCGGCCGCCATCAAGCGGAACCGCTCGGGA
>JBFGJL010000179.1:0-4602 GCA_041577235.1 Acidimicrobiia bacterium
CCGACCGGCTGCAGCACCTCGCGGGGAGCTGCCCGGCCCGAGGTGAGGGTTCTCCAGATGTTGTAGCCGAAGGCCACCTGGCCGAGCACCATCAGCAGGGCGGACAGGGCGGACAGGGTGTAGAGGACGGTCCCCGCCCGCAGGGTGTCGAGGAAGCCGACCCCGGCGTTGCCGGCGACGCCGCTGGTCACATTGCCGGCGAAGCCGTAGCCGTACACCAGGCCGGCGATCCACAAGAAGAGGGCGAGCCCACCCACCCCCAGCACCGTGAGCCGGAAGTGGAGTACGCCGATGTCGTGACTGAAGACTCGTCGTCCCACCATCCGGGGAAGAGCGTGGTACACGAACGCCGCGTACCAGAGTCCGGCCAGTCCGAACAGGGTGGCGACCAGCATGCCGTCTCCCCACACGGTCAGGCCGACCGTGGCCGCCGTCCACCGGAAGGCGGAGATCCCCCCCAGGATCGCCAGCAGCAGGTATGCCACCGACCCCCCGATGGCGAAACGCACGGGCAACGAGGTGCGGGCGGACTCCCACGCCCCTTGCAGGGTTCCGGCGAAGTTGGTCACGACCGCCAGGGCTGGCACGACGAGCGCCAGCGAGAGGACGACGGCGATGGTCTCCGACCAGTCGGGGACCGGGCCATGGATGAGCCGGGCCGGCCCCACCCACACCGCCGTAAAGGCCAGGGACCAGAACCCCACCAGGGCCAGCTGGCGGCTGTAGAGGGGGTTGCCGGTCTCTTTGGGCAGGAGGTAGTAGGTGGTGCCGGTGCCGACCCCCACCACCCACAACGAGATCACCCCCGCCCCGAAGAAGGACGCCTGCAGGGCGGAGGAGACGCCTCCCAGCCCGGGGACGTTGCCGACCATGTACAGCAGCAGGATCCAGAAAATGCCGGCCACCGCGTACCAGAGCGAGACGTAGAGGCTCTCTTCCCGCCGGTCCTGCAGGGTCCTCACCACCACCACCGCCGGAACGGCCAAGGTGGCCAACACCAGCAGGTCCGCCCAGAGCGGGAACTCAAGGAGGGCCAGGCCCTGGGTCTGGCCGAAGGCGAGCGAGACGAGAGCGGCGACGTAGATCACGATCGACCCGGCCAAGTTGAGCACCGCCCAGCGCTCACCCCACAGTCGGGCCCCCGTGAGCCGGGGAAGGAGGTAGTAGATGGCACCGACGTGGCCCAGGGTGAGCCATCCGAACAGGGCCGCGTTGAGGGCGATGGGCCGGAGCCGCCCGTAGGACCAGGCGGGGACGTCGGCCAGGAAGGTGGGATAGCGCAGCTTGAGAAAAGCCAGGCCGGTCAGCATCCCGGCGACCAGCATGAACACGGTGGCGGCGTAGAGGTGGAGCCGGGCAGCTTGGTCACCTCCGGCGATGTCGCCTCGCCTGGTTGTCGCCGCAGCGGCCAAGCCCTTCCCCTCACTACTCGGGATCGTCCCCGGCCGGGGCTGGAGGATACCCCATGTGCCGTCGGGCACCCCGGATGGACGGCCGGATCGCATTCTGGCCGGGTCCGCCGGACCTCGTCAAAGCCGCCGCGGCCGATTCTGACCCTTGCCGGGCATGTGGTAGTAATGTCGGCGCAAGCAGGGGCTCCGGGGTCTGGCGCCGGCCACTCGCCGCCCGGGTGGCCCGAAACGAGGGTGAATCGAACGGAGGCTTCGGCGCCGATGACCAGGTTGAGCCAGCTGAGCGACTCGCAGAGGGTTCGACTGGGGTGGGCGGCGCTGGTGGTCGGGTCGGTGCTGCTGGCCGTGGCCGTGATCGTGATCCACTACGCCCGCTTCCCCGATACCGAGCTGATCAACGGGGTGGAGGTACCAGTCCAGGTCGACTACTTCGGCTGGATCCCCCGCGGCTGGCCGGTCTACACGGCGGGCTACGTCGTCGCCTTCATGGCGAGCCAGCTGATGCTGTTCGGGGCGGCCATGATCTGGGTGGCCAACCAGAAGATGACCTGGGCCAGAGCGGGATTCGCCGCCCTCCTCGCCTGGATCGAGTTGGCCATGCTCTTCGGCGTCGTCCCATCGGAGTGGCTCAACCTGACCCAGGGTCCCCTCGAGTTCACCAATCAACGCATCGCCTTCATCATCCCCAGCTGGCTGGTGCTGGGCAATGAAGTCGAGGTCAGCTACGGGGCCATCAAGGATCTGGTGTCGGGGATCTACAACCCGACCATGCTGGCGGTGGTGGTGGTGTTCGCCTACAAGATCCAGGATTGGGGCAAGCAGCCCGCCGAGTCGAAGCTGATCCAGCGGACCTCGCCCTACGGCCGCCCACTGGTGAAGGGGGACTGAGATGGCCCGGACCGACGTCTGGTTCGAGACGCCCCCGTTTCGGGACGACTATCAGCTGGCGGTGGTGGAGGGGGACTACCTCACCTCGGCGGTCAAGCCCAAGCAGTTCCTCCACATCGACCAGGCCGAGTGCATCCTCTGCGAGGGCTGCGTCGACATCTGCCCCTGGAAGTGCATCCACTATCTCTCCATGGAGGCGATCGACGCCGCCTACGGGGTGGCCAACCCGCGCGAGGACCAGAGCAACTTCGGGTTCTTCGTCGTCGACGAGGACGAGTGCACCCGCTGTGCCCTCTGCGTCGACCGCTGCCCGACCGGGGTGATCACTCTGGGCAAGTTCGAGGGCTCGGTGACCGAGCAGGCGGTGGAGGCGGGCCTGGTAGACCGACCCTGGGAGGTCGATACCGGTCAACGCGATTTCAAGAACGGCTACGCATACGGAGTCCGCTGGTAGAGGGAGAGCGAACTTGGCGAACGGCAACGGTGGGGTGGGGCTGCTGGACAAGGCCCGGGAGCGGGCCTCCGAGCTGGGAGTGCGACTGCGGGGCTCCCAGTTCTGGGATTCGGTGTTCCGTCCCGGATCACCCTTCAAGAAGGGGTACGCGGACAGTCCTCGCAACCGCTCCTACGTGATCATGAACAACGTGCTCTACCACCTCCATCCGGTGAAGGTGAAGCGGCACGGGGTGCGGCTCTCCTACACGTTGTGCCTGGGTGGGCTCAGCTTCTTCCTCTTCATCCTCCTGACCATCACCGGCATCTTCCTGATGTTCTATTACACCCCGACCGCCACCGTGGCCTACGCCGACACCCAGGCGCTCTCCACCAGCGTCGCCTTCGGGTCGCTGGTGCGGAACATGCACCGGTGGGGAGCGCACCTGATGGTGCTGACCGTCTTCCTCCACATGTCGCGGGTGTTCTATCACGGCGCCTACAAGCCGCCCCGGGAGTTCAACTGGGTGGTGGGAGTGGTGCTGTTGCTGCTCACCCTGCTGCTCTCCTTCACCGGCTACCTGCTGCCCTGGGACCAGCTGGCGCTGTGGGCGGTGACGGTGGGCACCAACATGGCCGGGTTCGTGCCGGTCTTCGGTCCGCAGGTGAAGTTCGCCCTGCTGGGCGGCGTCGAGGTCACCGCCAACACCCTCCTGCGGTGGTACGTGGGCCATGTGCTGTTCCTGCCCTTCATCATCGTGATCTTCATGGCCGTACACTTCTGGAGAGTCCGCAAAGACGGCGGCATCTCCGGTCCCCTCTGAGGAGCCGGCCCCCATGGTGGACATTCCCGAGAACCTGCTGAGAAGGTCGGCGGAGGCAAAGGCCAAGGCGCTCGGCATTCCCGTCGAGCAGGTGCTGGCCGAGATGCGAGGCGAGGCGCCGCCGTCCGCTCCCCCCGCCGAGTCGGCTCCGCCGGCAGCCGAGGCCCCGCCCGCAACCAGCCCACCGGCGGAGGCGCCCGCCCCACCTCCGGCCCCGGCCGAACCGGAGCCAGAGCCCGCCCCGGAACCGGAGCCAGCCGCCGCACCTGCCGAGATGGCGCCGGCCGCCGCACCTGCCGCGACGGCGCCGGCCGCCCCCACCGCCGAGACCCCCTCCGTCGAGGCGCCACCCACCGCCGGGGCGGGCGCAAGCCGCTCGGCGGCGGCGGTGGCTCCCCGCCCGACCGCCCCTCCGGTCGGGGTCCCGGAGGGAGTGAGGACCCAGCGCCTGCTGACCGTGGTGAAGGCCAAGGCGATCCAGCAGGTCAAGGCGGAACCGACCGACAAGGTGAACACCTGGCCCCACCTGATGGTGGCCGAGTTCGCCTCCCTGCTGGCCATCACCGCCATCTTGATCGTCATGTCGGTGATCCTGCAGGCGCCGCTGCTGGAGCAGGCCAACTTCAACGAGACCCCCAACCCGTCCAAGGCCCCCTGGTACTTCCTGGGACTGCAGGAGCTGCTCTCCTACTTCGATCCTCAGATCGCCGGCGTGACCATCCCCGGGTTGGTGGGTCTGCTCGGTCTCATGGCCGTGCCCTATTTCGACCGCAACCCCTCCACCAAGCCCTCCGACCGGAAGTTCGCCTTCTTCATGTTCACGTTCTTCCTCATGGGCTCGGCCACCCTCACCATCCTGGGAGTCCTGTTCCGGGGACCCGGGTTCAACTTCACCTATCCGTGGAAGGACGGGATCTTCTTCGACGATCTCAAGGATTGGATCAGCTTCGAATGACCAGCGTCCAGCTCCTGCTCGTGGCGGTGGCGGCGGTATGCGTGCTGGCCGCCATCGGCGCCTTCGCCATCGCCGCCCGCCGCGGCGCCGG
>JBFGJL010000180.1:0-4553 GCA_041577235.1 Acidimicrobiia bacterium
CCGATGAACCAGGAGAGGGCGAAGATCAAACCGACCCGGATCCCCTGGGCGCGGGCCGCCTCCTGATCGAAGGCGGTCGCCCGCATGGCGATGCCGGTACGGCTCCGGAAGAAGGCGGCCACCCCCAGTACCAGGACCACCGCCACTCCGATCTGCACCAGCTGGGTTCGAGGGACGCTGAGGTCTCCGAACTGGACCACCCCCACCCCCCACGGGTCGCCCAGCGGGCGACCGTCCAGCCCCATCAGATCGTCGGCCACCGTCCGCAGCACGATGTCCATCCCCACCGTGAGGATCGCGATCTGGAACAGCGGCTCGCCGATCATGGGGCGGATGAAGAGCCGCTCCACGCCGAGACCGACCAGCCCCCCGACCAGCACCCCGATTACCGCCGCCAGGGCCCAGCTCATCCATTGCGGAGCCCCCGGCATCCACCGCCCGGGGATGTTCAGCTCGGTGGCGACCACCGCCACCATGAAGGCCCCGATGGCCGCCAGCGCCCCGTGGGCGAAGTTCACCACCTGGGTGGCCTTGAAGATGATCACGAAACCCATCGCCAGCAGGGCGTAGATCGTCCCCAGGGCGATACCCCCGATCAGCATCTGCAGGAACTGGTCGAACCCGCCCAGACCGGCCTGACCGACGACGATCGGGGCCCCTCCCATCAGGTCCGGTACATCTCCTCGATCAGGTCGGCGAACATCTTCTCGATGGCGTTTCGCTTCACCTTCTGGGTGGCGGTCAGCTCACCGTCTTCGTGATCCAGCTCCTTGGGGATCATCCGGAACTTCTTGATCTGCTCGACCGAGGCGAAGTCCTTGTTCACCTGGTCGACGATCCGCTGCATCAGGTCGAGCACCTCCGGCTTCTCGGACAAGTCCCGGTAGGTCGTGTAGGGAACCCCCTTGCGGAGGGCCCAGTTGCCGACGGTGTCGAACTCGATGCCGATCAGCGCCGACAGGAACTTGCGCCGGTCCCCGATCACCACCGCCTCTTTGACGTAGGGCGAGGTCTTCAGCTTGTTCTCGATCTCGGACGGTGAGATGTTCTTGCCCCCCGAGGTGATGATGATGTGCTTGATGCGATCGACCAGCTTGACGTGGGTGCCGTCCACCCACACCCCCACGTCGCCGGTCTTGAGGAACCCGTCGTCGGTCATCGCCTCGGCGGTCGCCTCCGGCTTGTTCCAGTAGCCCGTGAAGACCCCGGGATGGCGGGTCTGGATCTCCCCGGTCGCCTCGTCTATCCGCAGGTCGATTCCCGGGACGGGCTCTCCCACTGTGCCCACCTTGACCCGCCCCACGAAGTTGTTGGTGGCGACCGCCGAGTTCTCGGTCATCCCGTACAGCTCGAACAGCGGAACTCCCAGACCCATGAAGAACTCGAGCACCTCGGGGGCCACCGGCGCCGCCGCCGAGGCCGCCCACCGGCACCGCCGCAGCCCGATTCGCTCCAACAGCGGCCGGAACACCAGGGGATAGCCCAGCCAGTACAGGAGCCGGCTGCGGGTGGTGTGGTTGCCACCGTTGCGGACCTTGTCCCGGCCGATGGTGGTGGCCATCGCCATCCCCAGCCGGAAGACGACCCGCTTGAACCAGGTGGCGTCCTGCGCCTTGATCAGCACGGTGGCGTGGATCTTCTCCCAGATGCGGGGGACCCCGAAGAAGAGGGTGGGCTGGATCTCCCGCAGGTTGAGCTGGACGGTCTCGATCGACTCGGCGAAGTTGAGCACCACCCCGTTGGCGATCATCGACCAGGTCGAGAAGATGCGCTCGGCGACATGGCAGAGGGGAAGGTAGGTGAGCACCATGTCGGTGGGTCCGGGGGGGACGCCGCCCGGGATGCGATCCTCGACGTTGACCACTTTCGACATGCAGAAATCGGCGTTGGCGTTGGTGAGCATCGATCCTTTGGGGGGGCCGGTCGTGCCCGAGGTGTACACCAGCGTCATGACGTCGTCGGCTTCGGCCTCCGCCATGCGGCGTTCCACCGCCTCCGGATCGGCCTCCCGGTGGCGCCGCCCCAGGGCCAGGAAATCCTCCCAGGCGATGAACCGGTCGTCATCACGGATTTGCCGGAACCCGCGCGGCTCGACGTGAATGATCTTGCGGAGGTCGGGCACTTCGGCGATGACCTCCATCACCTTGTCGGCCTGTTCCTGATCCTCGGCCAGGTGCACCACCGCCCCGGAGTCCTGTAGCAGGTAGCGGACCTCGGCGGCCGGGTTGGTGGGATAGAGCCCCACGCTGATGCCCCGCACGGCCACGCTGGCGAGGTCGAGGACGATCCATTCCGGCCGGTCCTCGGAGTGGATCGAGACCCGGTCCCCGACCTCCACTCCCAGCGCCAGCAGCCCATGGGCGGCGTCGAGGACCTGCTCCCACAGCTCACCCCAGGTGGTCTCCTGCCAGATCCCGAAGTCCTTCTCCCGCATGGCCACCTGGTCGGGGGCGGAAAGGGCCCACTCCCGGGCACGAGCAGCGATGGTCCGGTAACTCGACGCGGCTCCGGGAGCCTCAGAGCGCTCGACGGTGGTGGTCACGATGCCTCCTCACAGCCGCCTCGATACTCGGGCCGGCCTCGACTCACCGGAGACCGGTCGATCCGGCCTGGCCAAGCCCTTCCCGTGGTGAAGGCCGACGGCAATGGCGGCAAGGATAAAGAAACCGCCTGGTGGATGTCGGAGAGAGCGGGGAAAAGCCCAGGTCGGAGAGACCCCTAGGCTCCCTCCACCCACTCGGCCCCGCCCGGCCAGTGTTCCTTCTTCCAGATGGGGGCCCGGGCCTTGAGCTGGTCGATCAGGTAGCGGGCCGCCGCGAACGAGTCTTCCCGGTGGGGGGTCGACACCGCCACCGCCACCGACGGGGAGCCCACCGGCACCACCCCCACCAGATGCTCGACCACGGCTGCCTGGAGAGGCCAGCGACCGGTCGCCTCCGACACGATGGCGGCGATGGTGCTCTCGACCTGCTCCCGGTACGCCTCGTACTCCAGGTGGGTCACCCCCTCCCTCCCCGGGGAGTGGTTACGGACCGTACCCAGGAACAGGGAGATCGCCCCCGCCTCGGCCGAACCGACCTCTTCGATGAGAGCGCCCGGATCGATAGCCGCCTCCGAGACCCGCACTCGGGTGTATACGCTCCTCTGCTTCATAGAATGTGAGTCTATGGACGATTTCCGCCCTCCGGCCCAGCAACCGGCCGCGCCCTTTCCCCCTCCCCCGCCCCGGCGTTCGGAGACACGCCCACCTGCCGACCCTGCCCGACGGCGAAGGGCCTGGCGACCGGCGCTGGCGTCGTTCGTGGGAGTGCTGGCCGGCTCGGCCTTGACGCTGGCCGCCCTCGCCGCGGCCGGCGTGTTCGGCCAGGACGGGATCGAGGCGAACCCTGCCGCCGTCTCGGCCACCACCGTCGCCCCTGATCCGCAAGTCCGGATCCAGCCGCGTGACGACTCGCCCCGGGTGGGATCGGTGGCGGCCGCCGCCATTCCCTCCATCGTCGCCGTCCAGGTGCTGGAGGAGGACTTCGCAGGTGACGAGGTCGTGGCCGGGTCGGGATCAGGGGTCGTGTTCGGCGAGGACGGTTACGTTCTCACCAACAATCACGTCGTCGAGGGCGCCAGTTCGGTGTCGCTGGTGTTCTCGGACGGCCGCACCTACCCGGCCGAGGTGATCGGAACCGATCCCCTCACCGACCTGGCGGTGCTGCACTCGAACGCTCCCGACCCGCTGCCGATCGCCGTCGCCCAGATGGCCGGGGTGAGGATCGGCGACCTGGCCGTGGCGGTGGGCAACCCGCTCGGCCTGGAAGGGGGGCCGTCGGTGACCTCCGGAATCGTCTCGGCGTTCGATCGCACCCTCGACGTCAGTGCCGATCAGCGCCTGTTCGGGCTCATCCAGACCGACGCACCCATCACCCGCGGCTCCAGCGGCGGCGCCCTGCTCAACGGGTCGGCCGAGCTGATCGGGATCACCACCGCCATCGGGGTCTCCGACGTGGGAGCGGAGGGGCTGGGCTTCGCCGTTCCGATCGACCTGGTCCTCACCGTCGCCGCCGACCTCATCGACGACGGCGTCGTGCGCCACGCCTTCCTCGGGGTCAACGCCCAGACCCTCTTCGCCGACCAGGACGACGGGTCCACCCTCCCCGCCGGTGCCGAGATCGCCGACCTGACCGCCGGATCTGCCATCGAGCAGGCCGGGGCGAGGCCGGGGGACGTCATCGTCAGTCTGGATGGAACGGCGGTCAGCACCATCGACCAGCTCATCACCCTGCTGCGCAAGAAGCGAGCCGGTGAGATCGTTGACATCGGGGTCCTGCGCGACGACGCCAGCGTCCACCTGGATGTCACCCTCGACCTTCATCCCGACAGCGCATGAGCGACGACCTCTTCGCCCAGCTGCTGGAGCTGTTCAACCAGCCCGGTCCGGTCAATTGGAAGCTGGCCGGGGAGGTGGCCAAACAGCTCACCGGCCCGGCCGAACCCATCGACCCGTGGCTGGCCGAGGAGTATCAGGAGCTGACCCGGCTGGCCCAGCTGCGGGTGGCGGAATC
>JBFGJL010000181.1:0-4551 GCA_041577235.1 Acidimicrobiia bacterium
AGCACCGCCCGCCAGCATCGTCCACTTCCAGCGAGCCGGAGCCGTCACGGTGGTGGTCCGGCCGGACCAGCCCTGGGCATCCGCCTGGCTGGGAGCGATGGGAGCGACATGGTCTACCGTCTCAGCTGGCTAGCGGGCGGCTCCGCCGTCCTCCTCGCCCTCCTCCGGTTGGGCCGGGTGGTGCGGCCGGTGGAGGGAGGTGGGCCCCCTTGGCAGCTGGTACTGCTGGCAGCCCTCATCCTGGCGGGAGCGGTCACCTGGACCGCCCGGGCCTACCGGCTGGGAACCTGGACGACGATGGGGCTGAACCTGATCGGGCTCACCCTCGTGGTCGTCCGGGTGGGAGCGCCGGAGAGCGCCATGGGCGGCTTCATCCCCACCAGCGCCACCTTGGGCGCCCTCGTCCCCGAGATCCAGGTGGCGATGGAGTTGACCCGCTACGGCTCGGCTCCGGTGGTGCCGGTAGCCGGTCTGGTCGCGTTGCTGGTCGTCGTCGCCTGGGCGATGGGAGCGCTGCTGGCGTGGGGCCTGACCGGCGCCCGCCCCGCCCTCGCCCTCGTACCCCCGCTGTTGTTCTATCTACAGCTCGCCACCATCGATCGCATCCCGCCCGGACCTGCCTGGACCGTTGCCTTCCTGGCGCTGGTCGTCTTCACGTTGGTGGCGGTGGTGTGGGACGAGCGGCAACTCGGTACCGGCCGGATGCGTCGCCCGCGCGGCCCGACCATCGCCCCCACCGCCGGGCGGCTCCCGGTGGTGATGGGCTCGATCACGGTGGCGGCCACCCTGGTCGGCACCTCGTGGCTGGCGCCGCTGGTGGCCGACACCGGGACCGTGCCCTGGCGGGCCAGCGGCACCTTCGGGGGCGGCATCTTCGGCGGGATCACCTACAACCTGTTCGTCGGCATTCGCCAGAACCTCGTGTCACAGAGCGAAGAGCCGGTGTTCGTGGCTCGGGTGGCGGGCGACGTCAAACCCAACGAGCTCTACTGGAAGCTGATCACCCTGGACGACTTCAATGGGAGCACCTGGTCACCGGCCAACACCGCCGTCCGCCAGCCCCGCCCCGGCGAGCCATTCGAAATCGATGACGAGCGGTTCCGGGGCAACACCAGCACCGTCGAGCAGGTCGTGCAGATCGTGTCGCTCCGCCAGAACTACCTACCGGCCATCTACTCGCCGGTCGACCTCCGAACCGAAGAGGAGCTGCTGCAGCGCAGCTTCCGGGTCCGACCCGACGGCTCGATCAAGTACGACATCCTCTCCCACGAGGGTCTCACCTATCGCATCACGTCCGATGTGCCCAATCCGACGCTGGGAGAGCTCGCCACCGTCGACGGATCCCTGTCACCCATCTTCCAGGAGGCCGCTACGGCTGGTGTGTTCTCCGAGCGTGCTCAGCCGGTGCCGGCCTCTCCGGTGCCGCCGGCGGTCCTGCAAACGATGCGGCGCCTCCCGGATGAGCTCGATCCCCGCATCGCCGAAGCAGCCCAACAGCTCACGGCCGGTGCTTCCACCCCGTTCGAGGAGGCATCGCTGCTGGAAGGTTTCTTCCGCGACTCGGGCGCCTTCACCTACTCGACCGAGATCAGCCCCGGCCACTCCGCCCGCAACCTGGCGGACTGGCTGTTCAGCCCCGACAGTCCCAACTACCGGACCGGCTACTGCGAGCAGTTCGCCACCGGCATGGCGGTGATGGCCCGGAGCCTCCAGATCCCGGCCCGGGTGGTGCTGGGCTTCACTCCCGGCGACCTGACCGAAGACGGGCTGATCATCGTCCGCCAGAAGAACGCCCATGCGTGGGTGGAGCTGTGGCTCGACGACCTGGGGTGGGTGCGCTTCGATCCGACCCCGCGGGCCGACGACATCAACCCGGCCACCACCGGCGCCTTCGGGTTCGATCCCCGTAGCTACCTGCCCGAGGCGATCGAGGGCGACTTCCCCAACCAGCCTGGGGTCCCCGACCGAATGAACCTGGAAGAGATCCTTCGCCGTTTGGGAGAACTCGGGTTCGAGGAGGGTGGAGTGCCGGCGCCGACCCAGCCGGTCTCGCTTCCCAGCCGCGTCGCCTGGGTGCTGGCGGCGGCGGCGGCGATCCTGGTGTTGGCCGGGCTCCCGCTCGTCAAGGCGGTCCGCCGCAGGCGGCGACTGGCCCGGCTGGCCGACGGCGACATCACCGCCGCCTGGGACGAGATCGTCGATCGGCTCCTCGACCTCGGTCGGGATCTGCCCGAATCCCTCACTCCGATGGAGCTGGCGGCTGCCACCTCCGGAGCCATGACCCCTCTCGCCCAGGCCTACGGGGCGGCGGTCTATGGCCCGGGAGCCGACCTGGGGGCGGGCATGGTGGAGGCGGCCACCTCCTCCTTCCGGCAGACGAGCCGCAGCCTGGACGCTTCGCACAGCCGCCGGCGGCGGCTGCTGGCCTGGTTCCGACTCCGCTCGCTCCGGCGCTGAGCCTCAGGCCGAAGCGGCCTCGGAGCCGAACTCGCCGGCGACGTCGTCCTCCCCCCGATGGAGGATCTCGAGGAAGCGCTGCCGGTCGAGCTCGAATCCCGTCACGTCCTCCTGGACGGACCGAGCGATCTCGTCGATGGCGACGAAGAAGGCGAGCTGCCCTTCCCGCAGCGCGTCGAGCAGCTCGATCTCGTCGGCGGCCACCCGAAAGATGGACACGCCATCGGTGACCAGTTTGACCTCGGCCAGGTGGGCATCCATGTCCGCCTCTCGGCGAAGGTAGTCCCAGGCTCGCCGTACCCGCTGGACCGACATGCCGTTGTCGAGGAGGCTGCGGATCACCCGCAGGGCCACCAGATCACGGAAGTTGTAGAGGCGCCGCACTCCCGGCCGACCGCCCGTGCCCTGGATGCTTGGATTCACCAGTCCCACCCGGTCCCAATATCGCAGCTGATGATGTGTGCAACCGGTGAGCGCAGACGCCTGCTGCGCCGTGAAACCGTGATCCAATCCTCTCACTCCCCAAGCTATGCGGCGCTCGGAAGCCGCCCCTTCTGCCTCTCTTCCACGCCCGGGACCGGACTCGGCGGTCTCCCTTCAGGCGGGGTGCGCCACTCTAGCGTGCGGTCGGATCACGAGCGCCGAAAGCGCCACTTATCTTTCAGACCGGCCGCCCAATCGGCGAATCTCCCACTCTTTGCCCCGTCCCCTTCCGCCCGCGAGTCGCGATGCCGCAGGGTCTGGACCACGGCCGTGGCCGAGAGCACCATGAGCACGAACCCGATCGCCGCCAGCCACGTCGCCCGGGTGAACGTCAGGAACATGATCAGCGCCCCGGCCAGCAGGCCGAGCACTGCCAACCTGGTGCCCACCACCGACTTCGTCTTGGTGATGTTGCGAACCGCATGGGCGAGCTGAGGATCCTCCTCGTAGAACTGGCGCTCGATCTCGGCGAGAATGCGCTGTTCCCGTTCGTCCAGCGGCATGGACCATCTCCTGCTACGACGTTTGGGCTGGCTCCGCCCGGACATTATACGTGGCCGATTCGGCATATGAGCCTGGCAGTTTCAGGCTTTCGGCGGGTTGTCCGGCCGGGGGGAACGACCGACCACGCCGGCGGGCCCGACCGATGCTTCACCGAACTTCGCCCGGATCACCTCGACCGCATCGGCCAGGTCGTCCCAGCCGGCCGGGCGATCGATGGCCAACTGATGGGAGCTGCCGGCCGGGTGCAGGTCGGTCGCACCCACTCCCAGCAGGCGGATCGGGCGCCCCTTCACCGGGACCCGGGCGAGGAGCAGCAGTGTGGCCCGGTAGAGGTCGCGGGCGACGTCGGTGGGTCCCGGCAGGCCGAGGCTGCGACTGATCGTCGTGAAGTCGTCGAAGCGGACTTTGATCGCCACCGTGCCGCCGGCCACGCCGGCCCGTCGGAGGCGACCGGCCAGGCGATCGCAGTGGCGCAGCAGCTCCGCCCGGATGACGTCGAGCTGGGTGAGATCCGAGTCGTATGTGTGTTCCACCGAGATCGACTTGGCTTCCGACTCCGGCGTCACCCTCCGGTCGTCCCGTCCGGCCGCCACCGCCGACAGGTACTCTCCCACCGTCGCGCCCAGCTGGCGCCGGAGAACGGCGGCCGAGATGCCGGCCAGATCCCCCACCGTCACGATCCCCAGGCCCTCGAGGGCGGCGTGGGTTGCCTCCCCCACCCCCGGCAGCGCCCGCACCGGGAGGGGATGGAGGAAACCGAGCTCCTCCCCCCGGCGCACGCACACCAACCCGTCCGGTTTGGCGGCAGCCGAAGCCAGCTTGGCCACCAGCTTGGTGGTTGCCACCCCCACCGAGGCGGGCAGGTCCAGCGCCGCCCGCACAGCCGCCCTCAGCTCGGACGCCACTGCCCGGGCATCGGGGTAGTGGAGCCGGAGGCCGGAGACGTCCAGGAACGCCTCGTCGAGGGACAGGCCCTCCACCAGCGGTGTGTAGCGGCGGAAGACCTCGAACACTTCCTCCGAGGCGGCCCGGTAGGCACGGTGGTCGCTAGGGAGGAAGGTCCCCTGCGGACAGAGCTGGCGGGCCCGGAAGGTCGGCATCGCCGAG
>JBFGJL010000182.1:0-4531 GCA_041577235.1 Acidimicrobiia bacterium
ATTAGTTAAAAAATTAATTCTACTTAAATGAGATTGCCGCCTTTATAAAATGGTCGAAGAAGATAATCACACCACGTTGTTCATTCACGCTGTCAACGTACATCAGGGCGGTGGTGAGCGGGGCCACCATGATCATCGCCCCTGCCCCGAACAGCAGCACGCCCGGGAGCACGTCGGCGAGATAGGAGGGAGGAGGCGCCCAGGAGGCGCCACGACCCACCTCCAGGGTCCACGGCCCCACTCCGTCGGGCATCCGGGCCAGCCAACCAGCCCCCACCGCCATCAGCCCGGGTCCGGCCGCCATGAACCAGCGAGGACCGAAACGGGCCGACAACTTCCCGAAGCGGCTCGAGAAGACCGCCAGCAGCAGCAGGCCGGGGATGGTGGCGAGTCCGGCGGCGGCCGCGTTGTACCCGCGGGTCCCCTGCAGGAAGATCGTCAGGAAGTAGAGGAGGGAGTAGAGCGCCCCGTAGATCAGCACCGTGGACACGTTGGTCACCACGAAGTTGCGGCTCCGGAACAGGTGGGCCGGCACCAACGGTTGGGCCGAGCGCCGCTGCTGGAGCGGAAACAGGATCGCGGCCGCCGCTCCCACCGCCAGCGATCCCCACCCGAGCGGGTCGGCCCATTGCCGCTCCTGGCCACGGATGAGGCCGAAGGTGAGGCCGCCCACCGCCAGCGCCACGACGGCGGCGCCGGTCCAGTCGAACCGGCGGGCGTCCTCCACCGTCGTCTCCACCACGTGCCGCCGGGTGGCCCACACCGCCGCCAGCACCAGCGGCACGTTGAGCAGAAAGGCGGCCCGCCATGACACCGTGTCCACCAGGAAGCCGCCCACCAACGGACCGATGATGGTGGTCACCGCCGACGCTCCGGCCCAGATCCCAAACGCACGACCCTGCTCTTCACCCGCGAAGGCTGCGGTGATGATGGCCAGCGAGCCCGGGACCAGGAAGGCTCCGGCCGCGCCCTGCAGGAGCCGGAAGGCGATCAGCAGCTCCACCCCCGGCGCCAGCCCGCACAGCACCGAGGCCAACCCGAACCCGACCAGTCCCAGGGTGAAGATGCGTCTGCGTCCGTAGAAGTCGGTGAGGGCTCCGGCCAGGATCAGCAGGGCCGACAGGGAGAGGAGATAGCCGTTGTAGACGTAGGACTGAGCCTCCAGGACTCCCAGCCGGGCGCTCGGTAGCTCGGCCCCGATCCGGGGCAGCGCCACGGTGACCACGGTCGAGTCGAGGAAGACGATCCCGGAACCGAGGATCGCCGCGGCCAGCGTCCACCGTTGCCGACTCGCCACGCTCGTATTCAACACCTCCAGAACGGGACTGGTCCGCTTCTCGCCGGTAGGGTGATCGGGGACGCAGGAGCGTGGCATGGCGCTGCTACCCACCGGCACCGTTACCTTCCTCTTCACCGACATCGAAGGCTCCACCGACCTTGTCCAGCGGCTCGGGCCTTCGTTCGATCCGATCGTCTCCCGCCACCGGGCGCTGATCGAAGGCGCGGTCGGGGAGGCAGGAGGAACCGTCTTCGGGTCGGAGGGAGACGCGTTGTTCGCGGTGTTCACGTCAGCCCCGGCGGCGGTGGCAGCAGCCACCAACGCCCAGCGGGCGCTGTCGGAGGAGGTGTGGCCGGAGGGAATCGACGTCGCCGTGCGGATGGGTCTCCATACCGGCGAGGGCACTTTGGGCGGCGACAACTACCTGGGCCTCGACGTCCATCGCGTCGCCCGGATCGCCGCCACTGGCCACGGGGGCCAGGTGGTCATCTCCGATGCGACCCACGCCCTGGTCGAACACGCTCTTCCCCCCGGAACGACACTGCGCGATCTGGGCCGACACCGCCTGAAGGACCTGGCCAATCCCGAACACCTCTATCAACTGTCGGTGTCCGGCCTCCGCCACCGCTTCCCCCCGCTCCGCACACTCGACGCCACTCCCAACAACCTCCCGGTCCAGGTCACCAGCTTCGTGGGCCGGGCCGAGCTGATCCAGGAGGTGGAAGTGCTGGTGGGCCAGCACCGGCTGGTGACGTTGACCGGGCCCGGTGGCACCGGCAAGACCCGGCTGGCGCTCGAGGTGGCGGCGGGATCCGCCGATCGGTTCCCGGACGGGGTGTTCTTCGTCCCGCTGGCCTCCATCACCGATCCGGAGCTGGTGGCGCCCGCCATCGTGTCGGCGCTGGGGCTGGTGGCCACCGCCTCCCATCCCGTGACCAGGGTGTGCGACCACCTCGCCAACCGCTCCGTGTTGCTGGTGCTGGACAACTTCGAACAGATCATTCCGGCCGGAGGCCTGGTCTCCGACCTGCTCCAGCGAGCGCCCGACCTGTCGATCATCGTCACGTCGCGGGCGCCCCTGCACGTCGCCGGCGAGCAGGAGATGCCGGTGCCGACCCTCCCCATCCCGGACCGCTCCCTCTCCTTGGAGGACATCGCCGCCAACGAGGCGGTCACCCTCTTCGTCGAACGGGCGATGGCCGCCAAGCCCAGCTTCTCCCTCACCGCCGACAACGCCCCGGCCATCGCCGAGATCGCGGCCCGACTCGACGGACTACCGCTGGCCATCGAGCTGGCGGCCGCCCGGGTCAAGCTGCTGCCACCGCCGGCCATCGCCGCTCGTCTCGAGTCCCGGCTGGGACTCCTGGCCGGAGGCGCCCGCGACCTCCCCCAACGCCAGCAGACACTGCGGGACGCCATCGCCTGGAGCTACGACCTGCTCGACGAGACCGCCCGACGCCTACTACGCCGGATGTCCGTCTTCGTCGGCGGAGCCCTCCTCGACCAGGCCGAGGAAGTGTGCGGCCCGGCGGCCGATCTGGGAGCTGAGGTGCTCGACGGGCTGGGACTGCTGGTGGATCAGAGTCTGCTCCGGGTCGAGGACCGGGCTGGACACCCCCGCTTCGAGATGCTGGAGACGATCCGCGAGTTCGCCTGGGAGCAGCTCGGCCAGCAGGGAGAGGCGGAAGAGCTGCAACGCCGGCACGCCCATGCCTACCTCGGTCTGGTCGAGCGGGCCGCCCCCAACCTGACCGGGCGCGAGCGGGCTTCGTGGCTCGACGGGCTGGAGAGCGAGCACGACAACCTTCGAGCGGCCCTGACCTGGGCCGATTCGTCCTCGGAGCAGGAGCTGGGTCAGCGGCTGGCGGCCGGGTGCTGGCGTTTCTGGCAGATGCGGGGACACCTCCACGAGGGAAGGGCGCGCGTGGAGAGGATGCTCGCCGGAGCAGGAGGAACGCCGGCCTCGCGGGCGGCGGCGCTCGAGGCAGCCGGCGGCCTGGCCTACTGGCAGGGGGACGCCGACGCCGCCCTCGCCTTCTATCGCGACTCTCTCGCCCTGCAACGGGAGATGGGAGAGCCGGCCGGTATCGCCGATGCCGCCGTCAATCTCTGTTTTCCGCATGCTCTCCGCGAGGAATGGGACGAGTTCCACCGCCTGTCGGAGGAGGCGCTGGCGATCCATCGAAGCCTCAACGACCGCCTCGGGGTGGGCCGGACTCTGTGGACGGTCGCGGTCGGGGCCTACTGGCGGGGCGACTACGCGGAGGCGCTGGCCAGCTTCGAGCCCAGCGTCGAGTTGTTTCGTGAGCTGGACGATCCCTACTGGCTCGGGTGGAGTCTCTACATGGTGGCGACTGCCAACTTCCGCGCTGGCCGTCTCCATGAGGTCCGTCGGTATCTGGACGAGGCCGCGGATCTCTTCTGGGAGGCGAAGGACACGTCGGGCATCATCCTCCACGTCGCCGAGTACGCCGGGGTCGCCATCGCCGAGGGCGACGCCGAGCGGGGCCTGCGATTGGCGGGATGGGTGGCCGAACAGCGCGACCTGACCGGCACCTCCCTGGTGGAAGCGGCCGGCAACCAGATCGAAGGACTTGCCGAGGCCGCCGCCGGCGTCGGGTTGGAGGAGGCTGCCCGGCTCGAGTCGGAGGGGCGACGGATGACCGCCGAAGAGGCGCTGTCACACGCCATGGGAACTCAGGCCAGGTCGTCGAGGTAGAGCGGCAGCATCTCCCGCCATGCGGGCCAGTCGTGGTCCCGGTGAGGACCCCACAGATCGACCCGGTTGGGGATGCCTCGGGCGCCGAGGGCGTGGGCCATCTTCCAGGTCTCACCCGGCTCCTCCCATCTCCCCTCACCGCTGGCCAGCACCACGAACCGTTGGCGCAGTCGGTCGAGGAGACTCCCCTCCAGCCCGGGGAGGAAGTGGATCGGCGAGGAGAAGTAGAAGTGGTCGCTCCACCGCCCTCGCAACCATGGCTGCAGGTCATAGGTACCGCTCATCCCGATCGCCAGCCGGAAGACGTCGGGATGGCGGCAGAGCGCCGCCACCGCGTTGAAGGCCCCGATCGAGGCTCCGGCGGCGATCACCTCGATGTCGTCACTCCGGCAGTCGACCCGGACGGCCGGCACCAACTCCTCGGCGACGAAACCGTGGAACGCATCCTGCAGCCAGGCGGCGTGGAGGGGATCCTCTCCCGAGAGCCAGGCGCGACCCGCCACACTGTCACAGGAATAGACCTTGATCCGCCC
>JBFGJL010000183.1:0-4517 GCA_041577235.1 Acidimicrobiia bacterium
CCGTGGACCCCACCAGCGGTCGGCGGCTGGTGATCGAGATGAATCCGAGGGTGTCCCGCTCCTCGGCGCTCGCCTCCAAGGCCACCGGGTTCCCGATCGCCAAGATCGCCGCCCTGCTGGCGGTGGGCTACACGCTCGACGAGATCGCCAACGACATCACCGGAGCTACTCCCGCCTCCTTCGAGCCGGCCCTCGACTACGTGGTGGTCAAGGTGCCCCGCTTCGATTTCGCCAAGTTCCCGGCGACGGCTCCGGACTTGGGTACCTCGATGAGAAGCGTGGGAGAGGCCATGGCCATCGGCCGGACCTTCCCGGAGGCGCTGCAGAAGGCGCTGCGAAGCCTCGAAACCGGACGAGCCGGTCTCAACGCCGACCCGGGCGAGGTGGCGCTGAGGGAGTTGACCGACCAGGCGCTGCTGGCGGGGGTGGCCCGCCCCACCTCCGAGCGGCTGTTCCTGGTGGCGGAGGCGCTACGGCGGAGCCACTCCGTCGAGGACCTGGCGGCGATCACCGGCATCGACCCCTGGTTCGTCGACCAGATGGCCGAGTTGGTGGAACTGCGGGCCGAGCTGGAAGGCGCCGGATCCGACCCCCGACTGCTCCAGGCCGCCAAGCGATCCGGTTACTCCGACGCCCAGCTGGCGCATCTGTGGGAAACGGACGAGGCCGACGTGCGCCGGCTCCGACGGGAGGTGGGTGTGAGTCCCACCTTCAAGACGGTCGACACCTGTGCCGCCGAGTTCGCCGCCCAGACCCCCTATCTCTACTCCACCTTCGAAGAAGAGGACGAGGTCCCGCCTCCTCGCCGGCCCCGGGTGATGGTGCTGGGTTCGGGACCCAACCGGATCGGACAGGGAATCGAGTTCGACTACTGCTGCGTCCATGCCTCTTTCGCCCTGCAGGCGGCCGGGTACGAGACGATCATGGTGAACTGCAACCCGGAGACCGTGTCGACCGACTACGACACGTCCGACCGGCTCTACTTCGAGCCTCTGACGGTGGAAGACGTCCTGGCGGTCGTGGAGGCGGAGCAGCCGGAGGCGGTGATAGTACAGCTGGGTGGGCAGACCCCCCTCAATCTGGCCCGGCGGCTGGAGGAGGCCGGAGTGCCCATCGCCGGGACCTCGCCCGACTCCATCGATGTGGCTGAGGATCGGGAGCGATTCTCCGAGCTGTGTCGAGAGCTCGGCATCAAACAACCGGCCCACGGGATCGCCACCTCGCCCCTCCAAGCCGAGGAGATCGTCGACCGGATCGGGCTACCGGTGCTGGTCCGCCCCTCCTACGTGCTGGGTGGTCGGGCGATGCGGGTGGTGTTCAGCTACGACGAGCTGTCCTCCTACCTGCACGAGATCTACGAGAGTGATGGCAAGCGCGAGCTGACCGGCTCGCCGCTGCTGATCGACCGGTTCCTGGAGGCGGCCACCGAGGTGGATGTGGACGCCGTGTACGACGGCCACGAGCTGCTGGTGGGCGGCGTGATGGAGCATGTCGAGGAGGCAGGGGTGCACTCGGGCGACTCCGCCTGCGTGGTCCCGCCCCCCACCCTGTCCGACGAGGCCCACAAAGCCATCTTGCGGGCCACCGAAGACCTGGCCCGGGCGCTGGAGGTGCGGGGACTGATCAACGTTCAGTTCGCGGTCAAGGGCGACGAGGTGTTCGTGCTGGAGGCCAACCCCCGAGCTTCCCGGACGGTGCCGTTCATCTCGAAGGCGAGTGGGGTGCCGCTGGCCAAGGTGGCAGCCCGGGTGATGGTGGGTGCCACCCTGGCCGACTTGCGGGAGGACGGGGTGCTGCCGGCGACCGCCACCGTGCCGTTCACCGCCGTGAAGGAAGCGGTCCTGCCCTGGGACCGGTTCCCGGAAGAGGACGTCGTCTTGGGACCGGAGATGCGGGCCACCGGAGAGGTGATGGGGATAGGGTCCGACGTCGGCATTGCCTACGCCAAGGCACTGCTGGCGGCCGGGCACGCCTTGCCGACCACCGGTACCGTGTTCTTCTCCCTGGCCGATCGCGACAAGGGGATGGGCCTGGGAGCCGCCCAGGCTTTCATCATGCTCGGTTTCCGGCTGCTCGCCACCCGCGGCACGGCGCGGTTCCTCGCCCACCACGCCGTCCCCGCCGAGGTGGTCAGCAAGGTGGGTGAGGGAGAGCGAGATACCCTGCAACGCATCGCCGACGGCGAGGTCGACCTAGTGGTCAACACCCCCCGCGGGGGCCGGGCCCGCAGCGACGGAAGGATGATCCGCCACGCCGCCCACGCCCGCGGGATTCCTTGCGTCACCACCATCCAGGGAGCGCTGGCGGTGGCGCGCAGCCTCCGCAGCGGCCGGGAGGCCTTGGTGGCGCCTCGCAGCCTGCAGGACTGGCACCGATGATCCTCGCCTCCTCGCTCGGTCCGGTCACCCTCGCCACACCGCTGGTCGGAGCATCCGGCACCGTTGGTTCCGTTCACGATTTCGCCGGGGTGGCCGATCTGCACGTCTACGGCGCCGCCGTCGCCAAATCGGTCAGCGGCGAGCCCTGGCCGGGACGGCCCCAGCCGCGGCTGGCGGCAGTGGGATCCGGAATGCTCAACGGGATCGGCATCCAGAATCCCGGCATCGACGCCTGGGTCGACCGCCACACGGCGCCGCTTCGGGCCGTTCCCATCCCCGTGTGGGGCTCGGCGGTGGGGACGACCGTCGAGGAGTTCGCCCGGGTGGCCAAGGGCCTGGCCGCCGCCGGCGTCGCCGCCGTCGAGGTCAATCTCTCCTGCCCCAACCTGGAGGGCTCGGGCATGTTCGCCCTCGATCCGGAGGCCACCGGGCAGGTGCTGGCGGCGGTGCGGAATGCGGTCGACCTGCCGTTGGGCGCCAAGCTGTCGCCCAATGCCGCCGACATCGTGGCGGTGGCTGCTGCCGCAAGGCGAGCCGGAGCCGACTGGGTGGTGCTGACCAACACCGTATGGGGGGCCGGGATCGACGTCGAACGGCGCCGTCCGCTGCTGTCGGGCGGGATCGGAGGCTATTCCGGACCTCCCCTCAAACCGATCGCCCTCCGATGCGTCCTCGAGGTGGCCCGGGCCCTTCCCGGGTTTCCCGTCGTCGGATGCGGAGGCGTCACCTCCGGTCGGGACGTCGTCGAGTTTCTCATGGCCGGGGCCTCGGCAGTGGCGATCGGCAGCGTCCATTTCGCCGAACCGCGTGCGGGAGCTCGCATCCTGCGGGAACTTGAGCGCTTCTGCCGGACCCGTCGGGTGGAAACGGTGGCAGAGCTGGTCGGAGTGGCGACGTCCTGGTGAGCAACCCGATCATCGTCGCTCTCGACGTCCCCACCGCCGAAGGCGCCGTCCGCCTGGCCCGGCAGGTTCAGCCCTACGTGGGGGGCTTCAAGCTGGGCCTCGAGCTCCTGATGGGCCCAGGACCGGCGGTGATCGGCGTGTTCGAACAGCTCGGACTGCCGGTGTTCGCGGACGCCAAGCTGCACGACATCCCCACCACGGTCGAGCGGGCCGCCGCTGCGCTGGGAGCGATGGGGGCCAGATGGATCACTGCCCATGCCGGAGGGGGGAGGGTCATGCTGGAGGCGGCCAACCGGGGACTGCAGGAGGGTGCCGCCGGCCGCCCTGCCGGGGTTCTCGCCGTGACCGTGCTGACCAGCCTCGCCGGTGCCGAGCTGTCCGACACCGGAGTCCAGGGCACCGTCGGCCGGCAGGTCGGGCGGCTGGCCCGGCTGGCGGCGGCAGCCGGCTGCGAGGGAGTGGTGTGCTCGCCCGGCGAGCTGGGCACCGTTGCCGAAGTCGCCGGCGGTTTGCTGCGGGTCACGCCCGGCATCCGCCCAGCCGGGTCCGATCCGGTCGACCAGCAGCGGGTCGCCACCGCGGCGGAGGCTCTCGGCCATGGAGCCGACCTGCTGGTGGTGGGCAGGCCGATCACTCGCGCCTCCCGGCCCGACCAGGCCGCCGCCCGCATGCTGGAAGAGATCTCCCATCTGCTCCCGGCCGGCGGCGATCCGGTTGGTAGAGTCGCCGAGTAGCCGAGGGAGGTACTGGATGCCACCGCCGGAGTTGTCCGACGAGCAGAGGGCCGCAGCATTGGCGAAAGCAGCCGAAGCTCGCAAGATCCGGGCCGAGATCAAAGAGCTGCTCAAGACCGGGTCCCTGAGCTTCTCGGATCTCCTACAGCGGGCCGATGAGGATGGCATCGTGGCCGGATTGAAGGTGGCCACCGTGCTCTCATCGATGCCGGGAACCGGCAAGGTCAAGGCCAAGCGGATGATGGAGCTGCATGGAATCGCCGAGAATCGGCGGCTCCGAGGCCTGGGCGACCGGCAGCGGGACGCCCTCCTCCAAGAGTTCTCCTGAGCGCGGCCGGCTGATCGTCATCTCCGGGCCCTCCGGGGTCGGCAAGAGCACGATCGTCGATCGGCTCCAACCCAGTCGCTCGTTCTATTTCTCGGTGTCGGTCACCACCCGCTCGCCCCGGCCGGACGAGCGGGATGGGGTCGACTATCACTTCGTCGATCCCGAGCGGTTC
>JBFGJL010000184.1:0-4517 GCA_041577235.1 Acidimicrobiia bacterium
CGTTCATGGTGAGCACCTCCACCGCCGGCACCCGGCCGCTCTCGTCGGCCGCCTCCAGCAGCCGCTGGCTGATGATGCCCCGCAGCGTCCCGGCCAGCAGCAGGCGGACCTGCTTCTGCTGGTAGAGCGGGAAGAAGTCGATCACCCGGTTGACCGTCTCGGTGGCATCGATGGTGTGCAACGTGGACAGCACCAGGTGGCCGGTCTCGGCGGCCTGCAGCGCCGCCCGGATGGTCTCGGCGTCACGGATCTCGCCGATCAGGATCACGTCGGGATCCTGCCGCAGCGCCCTCCGCAGAGCCTGCTCGTAGTCACCGGTGTCCATGCCGATCTCACGCTGGCTGACGATCGACAGCTTGTCGCTGTGGAGGAACTCGATCGGGTCCTCGATGGTGATGATGTTCGACCGCTTGGTGCTGTTGATGTGGTCGATCATCGATGAGAGGGTGGTGGTCTTGCCGGAACCGGTGGGTCCGGTCACCAGCACCAGTCCCCGTGGCTCTTCCGACAGCTTGGCCAGCACCGGCGGCAGCCCCAACTCCTCGAAGGTGTGGGTGGACTGGATGACCCTTCGCAAGACCAGGCTCACCGAACCTCGCTGGCGGAACACGTTCACCCGGAAGCGTCCCAGCTCGGGCTTGCCGTAGGCGAAATCGGCTTCGTTGATCTCGCGGAACTCCTTGGCGGCCCGCTGCGTGAAGATGCTCTGGGCATAGGCCTCGGTGTCGGCCGGCTTGAGCCCCTCCAGACTGGTGGGGGTCAGTTCGCCATCGATCCGAAAGACCGGAGGCGAGCCGACCTTGAGGTGGAGGTCGGAGGCGCCGATCTCCACGCATTTGCGCAGGAGGTCGTCGAGGGCTGCAGCCATGGTTCATTCCCCTGTATCGGTCGACAGATGAGAACACCATCGGCATGATCACGTTCGCGCTTTACGTGAGTTTCCAGTGACCTCCTACCACTCCCCGCGCCAGGTCGAGCAGCCGCCAGGCTGCCTGCTCCGAGACCGGGTGGTCGGGATCGTCGGGAACGGGCTGGCCGGCGGCTCCGCGCAAGGTGGCCGCCACCGATCGCCGCATCGCCGTCAGGTCGTAGCCGCCCTCCAAGAAGAAGACGGTCCGACCGGGCGCCACCACCGTGCCCAGCGCCGCCGCCATGGCGTGATAGTCGCTCTCCACCAGCTGCAACTCGGCCAGCGGATCGGCCCGGTGCGCGTCGAAGCCGGCGCTGACCAGCAGCCAGTCGGGAGCGAACTGGACGAGCACCGGCAGGATGACCGATTCCAGCGCCACCCGGTAGACGTCGCCGGCGGTGCGGGCCGGAAACGGGAAGTTGAGGGTTGCACCCTCGCCCGGCCCGTAGCCCACCTCGTCCAGCCAGCCCCCGCCGGGATAGAACGGGAATTGGTGGAGAGAGACGTACAGGACCTCTCGGTCGGCGATGAAGATCTCCTGGGTGCCGTTGCCGTGGTGGACGTCCCAGTCGACGATCGCCACCCGTTCACCCCGGCCGGTCAGATGACGGGCGACGATGGCCACGTTGTTGAACAGGCAGAAGCCCATCGCCCGGTTGGGGAGGGCGTGGTGGCCGGGAGGCCGGACCGCCACCAGGGCGGCCTCTCCGGCTCCTCCCCGGAGTGCGGACACGGCCGAGAGCCCGGCCCCGGCCGCTCTCAGCGCCGCCTCCCACGACTCCGGGGTCACGATCGTGTCCGGGTCGAGTGCACCGCCGCCGGCCTGACAGAACATCCGCACCGCCTCGACGTAGGAGGGGCTGTGAACGGCCACCAGGTCGGGCTCGTCCACCTGCGGAGCCTCGACCTCGACGACCTCCACCCCCGATTCGAAGACGCCGGCGGTCACCGCCTCCAGCCGGGCGGGCCGCTCCGGATGAGCGGCTCCCGTGCCGTGGCGGAGGAACGCCGGATGGAAGACGAGCACCAGGTCCACGGCCGCAACTCTGGCACAGCCGCCCCCACCCCCAACCACCTACCATGTTGGCATGCGTATTCCGCGGCGCCGCCTGCGGCCGATCGGCCGCCCTGCCGCCGCCACCGGGCCACGCTGATGGCGGTGGCCGTGCACGGCACCTGGCCGGGGCGGATCGCCCTCCGCCGGGGCTGGTCGCTGGCCCAGGCCCGCCCCTGGAACCGAGATGTTCCGGACGCCAGCCTGCGGCTGGTGCGAGGCAGCAGCGGCTTCCTCCGGCTGTGCGCGGACACCATCCGCTCACTGGGCGCTCGAAGCGTGGCCAGCCCGCCCCTCCATCCCGGCGGCACCCGGATGTGGGCCCGGGCCGGGTTCCAGCCCTATCTGGAGCTCGACCTCTATCAGCGGGCGCTGCGGCCGGGGCCCGAACCACCCTCCCATGCGGTGGCGGTGGGGTGCGAGGTCGACTGGCCCGAGGCGGTGGCCATCGACCGACTCTCCTTCTCGGCGCTGTGGCGGCTGGACGATCTGGGCCTGCAGGAGGCGCGGGCGGCCACCCCCAGCTCCCAGTTCCTGGTCGTGCGTACCGGCGAGGGAGACATGGCCGGCTTCGCCATCGTCGGTTGCGGATCGGGAACCGGCTATCTGCAACGGGTGGCGGTCCACCCCCGCTGGCGCGGTCTCGGTTTCGGCCGGTCGCTGGTGAGGGCGGCACTGCAATGGGCGGGGGGTCGGGGCTCGTCGACCATGTTGCTCAACACCCAGACCGACAACCCGCCGGCGTCCGGGCTGTACGAGTCGGAGGGATTCGCCCGGCTGCGGGAACGCCTGCAGGTGCTGCGCTCGTGATGGCCGGGAGAGCAGAGATGGGGCCCCAACGCCGACCGGTCCGGCACCGATCATGATCCGGCTGGTGACCGACTCCTCGTGCGATCTCCCGGCCGAGTCGGCCAAGGCCCTCGGCATCGAGATCGTCCCGCTGACGATCCGGTTCGCCGACGAGGAGTTCGTCGACCGCCGCGATCTGAGCCACGCCCAGTTCTGGGCGAAGATCGCCGCGGCCGACCTGCTGCCCGAGACCGCCGCCCCCTCCGCCGGCAGCTTCGCCGAGGCCTACCGGCGTCTCCAGGAGAAGGAAGCCGACGGGGTAGTGGTCGTGTGCTTGTCGTCCGCCCTCAGCGCCACCTACCAATCGGCGGTGCTGGCGGCCGAGTCGATGCCGGACCTGCCGGTCCGGGTCGTAGACGGCCGTTCGGTCTCGATGTCGCTCGGTTTGCAGGTGCTCCACGCCGCCCGCGCCGCCGCCACCGGGGCGGGCCTGGATGCGGTGGCGACGGCGGCGCTGGCGGCGGTGCCCAAGACCAACATCCTGGCGGCGCTGGACACGCTCGAGTACCTCAAGCGGGGAGGTCGAGTCGGATCGGCCCAGGCCCTGGTGGGCGGGCTGCTCAACGTGAAACCCCTCATCACCCTGGCCGATGGGGTGGTCAGCCCGGCCGGGCGGGTCCGCACGCGGGCCAAGGCCCTGTCGGCGATCGCAGAGCGGATGGAGGGGATGCGGTCCGATCTGGCCGAGCTGGCGGTGATCCACGGCGGTGCCGGCGACGTCGACCGCCTGGTGGACCGGGTGGCGCCCCTGGTGCGGGAAGATCGCTTCAGCGTCGCCGAGATCGGCCCGGTGGTGGGCACCCACTCGGGACCGGGGGTGATCGGCGTCGCCTACCGACTGAGCTGAGCCGGCCGCTAATCTCACCGCACCGAGACGATCCTCCCGGGAGGAGCTCGTGCCGCCCCCCCTGCCACCCCGCTACCGCCTCGAGGTGAGGCTGGGCCGCGACGAGGACGTGGAAGAGTGGCTCGCCACCGACACCGCCCTCGATCGGCCGGTGCTGATCCGCGTGCTGGGTCCGGAGAGCGACCCAGCCCGTCGCAAGGAGTTCCTCGCCGCCGTGCGGCAGGCATCCGCCGTCGCCCATACCCACGTGGCGTCGGTGTTCGAGGCGGGAGAGCTCACCGACGGCGCCTACTCGATCTCGGAATGGGCGGGCGGCGTCTCGATGGCCCACCGCCTCCGGGCCAACGAGACGGTGGCTCCCACCGAGTTCCTCCCCAACGCAGCCGGGCTGGCCGAGGGCCTGGCCGAGCTCCACCGGCAGGGCACCTTGCACGGATCGATCGACCCGGGGGCCATTCTCTTCTCGGCCGCCCACCCGGCCAAGCTGGCCGCCTTCGGCCGGCCTGCCCGAGCCCGCACCGCCGCCGAAGATGTCCGTGACCTGGGTACGGCGCTGGAGGTCTCGCTCACCGGCCGTCCCCCGGACGGGGTTCCTCCCTCCCAGGTGGTCGACGGCCTGCCTGGCGAGGTCGATCGCGTGCTCGACCTGGCCCGGCGGGGGATGATCTCCGCGGCCGAGCTGGCGGAAGCCCTGCACGGCGCTCCCTCGGTGTGGATCCCACCCGACCGCAAGCCGGTCGCCACGACCCGGTGGCTGGTCCTGACGGTGATGCTGGTCGTGCTGGCCGGTCTGATCGTGGCGCTGGGGAGGGCCTTCGACATCGGCGGCCCCCTCGCCCCGGTGCTGTTCCCGGCCA
>JBFGJL010000185.1:0-4489 GCA_041577235.1 Acidimicrobiia bacterium
GACGGTGGCCCTGGGGGGGCTGCTGTTGACCCCGGGCTTCCGGGAGGGCCGCTCGTTCGACGGCGTTCAGGTGGAGACGCTGGCCGGCGGACTCGCCGGGCTCGCTCGCACGATGTCGGGCGCCGAACCGGGCGTGTTCGGAGCGGCCGGTTCGATCTACGTGGAGGTTCCGTTCGCCCTGATCGCCCTGCAGGTGACAGTGGCCGCCGTTCTGTTGGCTGTGACGTTGAGCGCCCTGCGCCGGCCTTTCTCGTGGGAGCGGGCGCTTTCGTTCCTGGCGGCGGCGGTGGGTGTGCTCCTGATCGCGAGCCCTTTGCTGTCGGCCCAGTTCGTGTTCTGGCTGGCCCCGTTCATCGTCTTGGTCGAATCGGCGCGTCTCCGGTTGGCCATGGTGGTGACGTCGGTGCTCACCCTGCTGACCTGGTCGATCGGCGGGTTCGGAGTGGCCTTCTTCTTGTCACTGACGTTGCGTAACCTGCTGATCGTGGCGATGACCGCGGTGCTCGCCACGACCGGCCTGCGGAGGACAGCACCAGAACCGGCCATGACGACTGCCACCTGACATGCCCGACTTCTCGGTCCACTCCGATTTCGAGCCGGCCGGGGACCAGCCCCAGGCCATCGCCGCCCTGGCGGAGGGCATCGACGCCGGCGAGCGCTACCAGACCCTGCTGGGAATCACCGGATCGGGGAAGTCGGCCACCATCGCCTGGATGATCGAACGAATCCAGCGCCCCACCCTCGTCATCGCCCCCAACAAGGCGCTGGCGGCCCAGCTCGCCAACGAGTTCCGGCAGTTCTTCCCCTCCAACCGGGTCGAGTACTTCGTCAGCTACTACGACTACTACCAGCCCGAGGCGTACATGCCCCAGACCGACACCTACATCGAGAAGGACGCCACGGTCAACGACGAGATCGACCGGCTCCGGCACGCCGCCACCAGCGCCCTGCTGGTCCGCCGGGACGTGATCATCGTCGCCTCGGTGTCCTGCATCTACGGGCTGGGCACCCCCGAGCAGTACGCCGGGCAGCTGCTGAGGCTGGTGAAGGGGGTGGAATACCCGCTGCAGGCGGCCATCCGGCGCCTGGTCGACATTCAGTACGAACGCAACGAGGTGAGCCTCACCCGCGGGAAGTTCCGGGTGCGGGGCGACACCCTGGACGTGTTTCCCGCCTACGAGGAGACCGTCGCCCGGGTGGAGTTCTTCGGGGACGAGGTGGATCGGATCCTGCAGATGGACCCTATCACCGGCGAGGTGATCGGCGAGCTGGGCGAGCTGTGGGTCTTCCCCGCCTCTCACTACGTCACCTCCCGCGACCGCATGGAGCGGGCGATCGTGGGGATCGAGGAGGAGCTGGCGGGGCGGCTGAAGGAGCTGGAGGAGGCCGACAAGCTGCTGGAAGCTCAACGTCTGCGGATGCGGACCGCCTACGACCTGGAGATGTTGCGGGAGGTCGGCTACTGCTCCGGGGTGGAGAACTACAGCCGCTACCTGGACGGTCGGGAGGCAGGCGAGGCGCCCTACACGCTGATCGACTACTTCCCGGACGACTTCGTGACGGTGGTCGACGAGAGCCACGTCACCGTTCCGCAGATCGGAGGTCAGTTCGAGGGTGACCGCTCGCGCAAGGAGGTGCTGGTCGAGCACGGATTCCGGCTGCCCTCCGCCATGGACAACCGGCCACTCCGGTTCGACGAGTGGCTGGAGAAGTCCGGGCAGGTCGTCTTCCTCTCCGCCACCCCCGGGCCCTTCGAGCTCCAGCACTCGCAGCGGGTGGTCGAGCAGATCGTACGGCCCACCGGCTTGGTGGATCCCGAGGTGGTGATCCGGCCCACCAAGGGCCAGATCGACGATCTGTTGCACGAGATCCGGGAGCGGGCGGTACGCGACCAGCGGGTACTGGTGACCACACTCACCAAGAAGATGGCGGAAGACCTGACCGACTATCTGCTCGAGATGGGGGTGAAGGCCCGGTACCTGCACTCGGAGGTGGACACGCTGGAGCGGGTGCAGCTGCTGCGAGAGCTGCGGCTGGGCGACTTCGACGTGCTGGTGGGCATCAACCTGTTGCTGGAGGGCCTCGACCTGCCGGAGGTGTCGCTGGTGGCGATCCTCGACGCCGACAAAGAGGGCTTCCTCCGCTCGGAGACCAGCCTCATCCAGATCATCGGACGGGCGGCTCGCAACGTGGACGGGCAGGTCCTGATGTATGCCGATCACGTGACCGACTCGATGCAGCGGGCGATCAACGAGACCAACCGCCGGCGGGACCTCCAGGTTCGCTACAACGAAGAGCACGGAATCGACCCGCAGACGATCCGTAAGCGGGTGTCGGACATCCTGGAGCTGATCCAGGCCTCGGAGGCTGCTTCGGCGGAGCGGCGCCGGCGCGAGGTGCGGCCGCGGGAGCGCATCGATCTGGTGGGGGAGGACCTCGGACGGCTGATCATGAGCCTGGAAGAGGAGATGCACGAGGCCGCCAAGGACCTCCGGTTCGAGTACGCGGCCCGACTCCGGGATGAGATCGCCGAGCTCAAGCGGGAGCTCCGGGACGTGAGCAGTGGGCTCTCCTGAGGTGCAGGTCACGTGACAGACCGACACGATCGGCGTTGGCAGCCACCCTCGGACACTCACCTGCCATTTCCGGGCTGGGAACGGCGGGCGGCACCGGTGCTGGTCACCCCCCGCCCGGTTCATGCCGACTGACGCTCCCATCCGCCGTCGTATCCCAGGGGGCATATGGTCCCTGACTGCCGCCTTCAGCCTCGCGGCCGGGTTGGCAGTGCTGGCCCGGGTCTGGACCTTCCGGGCCGGCGCCTTCGATCTCGGCTTCTTCGTGCAAGCCCTGGCGGTCACCGCCCGTCACGGGCCGCTGGCCCCGACTCCCATGACCGACACGTCGCTCCTGGCGGATCACTTCGCTCCGCTGGCCCTCCCGCTCGCTCCTCTGGGCCTCTTGCCGGCCGCCCCGTACCTCCTGGTGCTCGCTCAGCTGGCGGCGGTAGCGGCCGCCCTACCGCTCGCATGGAGCTTCGCCCGGAGCCGGGCAGGTAGCACGGCAGAGGCCGGGTGGTTGACCGTGGCATTCGCCACGGCGCCGGTACTGCTGTTTGCACTGTGGAACGACTTCCACACCTCGCTGCTGGCGGCACCCTTCTTGATCTTGTTCGGGCGGGCGGTGCTGGAGGGCCGCGGACCGGGCGCCCTCGCCTGGGGTACCGTCTCCTCCCTCGCTCGAGAAGACATCGCCTTCCTGGTTCTGGTGTTGTCTGTCCTCTACGTGGGCCGGATGTGGAGATGGCTCGTCCCGCTGGTGGCGGTGGCCCTTTCGTGCCTGATCGTGCGGGCGCTGTTCTCCCCGGCCGGAGGCTGGTTCGAACAGGCCGGGCTCGCCTTCGTGGACGCCTCCCAGCCGTTGGAGACGATCACGACCGCTCTCGACAACGCCTGGGCGGGGGGCGAGCTGGTCCTGCTGGTGGCCGTGTGGCTCGTCCCGTGGGTGGCCTGGGCTCCCTTGGCCCGGAAGCCGGTCATCGCCGCCGCCGTCTTCGCCCTCCCTTACCTGGTCGTCGGCCTTCCCCACACCAAGTACCCGGGGCTCCACTACTACTTCCCGCTGGCCGTACTGGGGCTGTGGTCGGCGGTGGAGGGTAGGCGAACGGGCCGGGTGTATGCCGAGCGCCGGTCGATCGTGGCCGCCTTCGTCCTGGTTGCGTTCCTGGTGGGCCCGCTGACCACCTCAGCCGTCGCCCGGGATGCGCCCACGCTGTCGGCCCTGGTGGGGTCGGCGGTCGAGGACCGAACGCTGTGGCAGGACCTGCATGCCTGGATGGACGGGATCGACGTTGCCGGCGGGGCGAGTGTCGAGGCGAGGGTGTTTCCGGTGGTGGCCGGGCGGGGGGAGGTGACGCTGTGGCCTTCGCCGTTCGAACCGGTGGTGTTGCGGCTCAGTGAGGTGCCGATCATCGCCGCCGACTCGACCTGGTGGCCGCCGGTGGTGATCGCTCCTTCCCGGAAGGGCGTGACGACTGTCCAGAACTCACCCACCGCGTCGGAGGTCGGCCTGCCCGAGGCTGGATTCGAGCGGGTCGACATCTCACCCGGAGGATTCTTCGAAGAATGGTCGAGCGGCCCCGAGTTCACCGGTTCCTGAAGGCGCACCTCATCACCGCGGGAGTGGTCAGCGTGGACGTTGGTCCCCGACGGGGACGGCTCGCTCGTCCCTCCGTCCTGCCTTGGTGACACCCGGCTCGCCATCCACCCAGTCCGCCAAGAGGCCCATCGCCAGTAGACCGCTCACCAAGAACCAGTAGTTGGCGAAGGCCTGGCTGGCCAGCATGAAGAAGGCGGAGAGGACCGCCGCCACGACCACCGTGACGGCGCCCCGTGATCGGGCGTGGTAGCCCAGCCACCCCGCCAGGGCGGTGGGGAGGCCCAGGGAGAGGACGGCCGGGGCTTTCCAGGACACGCCGAGGGAGGCAAGGAGC
>JBFGJL010000186.1:0-4469 GCA_041577235.1 Acidimicrobiia bacterium
AGGCCGTCGGCCTCGTTGCTGCCGTGATCCTGGCGCCGCCCGAACTTCTCGCGGAACGATGCCGGGCTGCGGTAGGACACGATGGCGATCTGCCGGGCCACCTCCAGCCCCGCCGTGGGCGGATCGGCCGGGTCGTAGTGACCTCCGCGCCACTTCGGGTCGGCGAAGATCGCCTGGCGCTGAGCCTCGCTGGTGCCGATGCACCATGGGGAGTGATAGGCCCCCACCGAGATCGGGGCGATGGCGGCGACCCGGTCGGGATACATCAGCGCCCACTCCAGCACCTGCATGCCGCCCATCGACCCTCCCACCGCCAGCGCGACCCGCTCGATTCCGAGATCCTCGACGAGGCGGTGCTGGAGACGGACGATGTCGCGAATGGTGATCTGGGGGAACTCGCCGCCCCAGCGGCCCGGGCGGTGGGGGTGGGGCGAGGCCGGACCGGTGGTGCCGTAACAGCTGCCGAGGACGTTGGGGCACACGACGAACCAGCGGTCGGTGTCGATGCCCTGGCCGGGGCTGATGGTCGTCCCCCACCACCCGTCGGCGTTCTGGTCGCCGGTGAGGGCGTGGCAGACGACCACCGCGTTGTCTCGGGCTTGGTTGAGCTCGCCCCAGGTGCGGTAGGCCACCGTGACGTCGGGGATCGTCACCCCGGCCTCCACCTCGAGCGACCCGGCGTCGAACCACCGCGTGTCGTCCCGCACGCCGTAGCTGGTGCCGATGCTCGGGTCCCGATCGTGGGTCACTCAGGCGGCCCTCTCTCCCTTCACCCTATCGAGGGCGGCCGCGAAGTCGGCCTTGATGTCCTCGATGTGCTCGATGCCGACCGACACCCGCACCAGGTCGGGCGAGACCCCCGCCGCCACCTGTTCGTCGGCGGTCAGCTGCTGGTGGGTGGTCGAGGCCGGGTGGATGACCAGGGTCTTGGCGTCACCGACGTTGGCGAGATGACTGGCCAGTTCGACATGGTCGATGAAGGCCCGCGCCGCCTCGTAGCCGCCGGCCACACCGAAGCTCAACACCGCTCCGAAGCCGTTGGTCAGGTAGCGGACGGCGTTCTGGTGGGACGGGTGGCCGGCCAGGCCCGGGTAGGTCACCCAGTCGACGCCCGGGTGATCTTCCAGCCAGCGAGCCACCTCGAGGGCATTGTCGACGTGCCGCTGTACCCGCAGCGACAGCGTCTCCAGTCCCTGGATGAGCAGGAACGAATTGAACGGGCTCGGCGCCGCACCGAAGTCGCGCAACCCCTCGACTCGGACCCGGATGGCGAAGGCGATGTTGCCGAAGTCCGATTCCGGGTTGAACACGTCGGTGAAGACGAGCCCGTGGTAGCCGGGGGCGGGCTCGGTGAACAACGGGAACCTCCCGTTCCTCCAGTCGAAGTTGCCACTGTCGACGATGACCCCGCCGATCGAGGTGCCGTGGCCGCCGATCCATTTGGTGGCCGAGGCGACCACGATGTCGGCCCCGTGGGAGATGGGTCGCACCAGGTAGCCGGCGGCGCCGAAGGTGTTGTCGACGATCAGCGGTATGCCGGCGGTGTGGGCGATCCCGGCCAGCGCCTCGAAGTCGGGCACGTTGTACTGGGGGTTGCCGATCGACTCGACGTAGAGCGCCTTGGTCCGGTCGGTGATGGCGGCGGCGAAGCCGGCCGGGTCGTCACCCCGAACGAACTTCACATCGATCCCGAGCCGGGGCAGCGCCACCTTGAACTGGTTGTAGGTGCCGCCGTAGAGAAAGCTGGTGGAGACGATCTCGTCTCCGGCCTGCGCCAGCGTGGTCAGGGCCAGGAGTTGAGCGGCCTGGCCGGACGACGTGGCCACCGCCGTCGCCCCTCCCTCGAGGGCGGCGATCCGGCGTTCGAAGACGTCGGTGGTGGGGTTCATGATCCGGGTGTAGATGTTGCCGAACTCCTGGAGTCCGAAGAGCCGGGCTGCATGGTCGGAATCGTCGAACGTGTACGACGTCGTCTGGTAGATGGGCACCGCCCGGGCCTTGGTGCCGGGGGCCGGCTGCTGGCCGGCGTGGACCTGGAGTGTCTCGAAGCGGTAACGGTCGGGCATCGGGTTCCTCCCCTTCTTGGGGGTGGAGGGGTCGCCGGAGACGAAAGAACCGCCTCCCGGGATGGTGAGGCGGTTGCGTCGCTCGCAGCTTCCCCATCTCTCCCGCCGGCGAGCCGGTGAGCAGGAATTGGCACCGTTCTCTCAACGAGATGGTTGCCAAGGCTTCACAGGGCCTGTCCCTCCACCTTTCTGGATGGTCTGTCGTGTCGGTGGCTCGGTGCCGGCGGTCCGTTCTCCTTGCTGGGACGTGGCCGGGGTTTATAGGTCCCCACCGCCGGCATGTCAAGAGCACCATCCCATCGCAACCTCGGGAGTTGGCGCCCCAACCGCCTCACCAGGCTCCCGCCGGTAGCCTCGTCGCATGGCCACCTCCAGCCTGCTCCGCCGGCTCGCCGCGGTCGTGGTGGTCGATGTCGTCGGCTATTCGGCCATGATGGCGGCCGACGAGGAAGGCACCCTGGCCGCACTGAAGGCCCACCGGAACGAGACCGACCCCATCGTGCTCAACCACGGCGGCCGCATCGTCAAGGGGACGGGGGACGGCATCCTCGTGGAGTTCCCTTCGGCGGTGGAAGCGGTGCGGGCCGCAGTCGAGACCCAGCGGCTCATGGCCGAGCGCAACGCCGCCGCCCCGGACGACCGCCGCATGCACTACCGCATCGGCATCAACCTCGGTGACGTGATGGTCGACGAGGACGGGGACATCTACGGTGACGGCGTCAACATCGCCGCCCGTTTGGAGGCGGCGGCCGACCCCGGCGGGATCTGTGTGTCGGGAGCGATCCACGGTCAGGTTCACGATACGGTCGATGTGTCCTTCGAAGCCCTTGGGCAGCTCGCCGTGAAGAACCTGCCCCGCCCGATCGAGGCGTGGCGGGTCGTAACGGGTGACCTCCCGACCCCGGCACCGCCGACCGCGCCGTCGAGCTACTCGCTTCCCAGCGTGGCGGTGCTGCCGTTCGACAACCTGAGCGGTGACGCCGACCAGGAGTATTTCGTCGACGGCCTCGTGGAGGACCTGATCACCTCTCTGTCGCAGCACCGTGACCTGCGGATCGTCTCCCGTAATTCCACCTTCGCCTACAGGGGACGGGTCGGGGACATCCGCGACACGGCTCGGGAGCTGGACGCCACGTACGTGGTGGAGGGCAGCGCCCGCCGAGCCGGCAACCGAGTGCGGATCACGGCCCAGCTCATCGAGGCCGAGACCGGCCACCACGTGTGGGCCGACCGGTTCGACCGGGAACTCGACGACATCTTCGCCGTGCAGGACGAGGTGGTGAGCGAGATCGCCGGACACATCCACCCGTCCGTGGAGCGAGCCCAGGGCGAGAAGCTCGGGCGCTCCCGGCCGGAATCTCTGGACACGTGGGACCTGGTGCAGCGGGCCAAGTGGCACATCCACGGCCACACCCAGGCCGGAACGGAGGAAGCGGTCCGGGTGTTGAGCTTGGCGTTGGAGCGTGACCCCGGGCTGGTCGTCGGCCACCAGTGGCTCGCCTACGCATGGATCCAGGCGGCGTTCAACTCGTGGCGCATCCTGGACCGGAACCCGTGGACGGAGGGCCGGACATCCGCCGGCGAGGCATATCGCCTCGCCCCGGCCGATCCCATATCGGTCGTTGCCTGGGGTTTCGCCCAGGAGTATGCGGGCAATCTCGACGATGCGTTGGACTTGGCGCGGCGGGCTCTCCACATGGCGCCGCGCGACCCGCTCGCCCTCCATCTGTTCGGACAGGTCATGTTCTTCCGAGGAGAGTTCGGGACCGCCATCGAACAGCTCAGCAACGCGTGGCGCCGTGCCCGGCACGAGCCGTGGCGATTCCACATCAGCAACAGCCTCGCCTTCAGCCACTACCTGGCCAGGCGCTATGAGGCGGCGGAGGCATGGGCAGAGCGCACCCTCCAGATCACCGACTACCTGCAGACCAGGGCCATCTACGCCGCCACCCTGGCGCAGCTCGGCCGCAGCCAGGACGCCTCCTACCAGGTCGGTGCGCTCACGTCGGCCCGCCCCGACCTGCGGGCGTCCGAGAACTTCCGCGAGCTGCAGGGAACCCTTGCCGACCTGGAAGACCACATCCAGAAGTCCCGGCGGTACTACAATGCCGTCGTCCGGGACTACAACACCAAGATCGGGCAGGTCCCGTCGAACGTCATCGCCCGGTCGTTCGGGTTCAAGCAGCGCGATTTCTTCGAGATGGCCGAGGCCGAGCGGGCCCTCCCCCAGGTGCGCTTCGGGGACGACGCCTAGTCCGAAGGGGCGCCGCCGTCCCGGGGGCCCGCCCCGCCCGCCCCGTCGAGGCGGAGGGGCGGCCCACCCCGGGGACGGCACCGGCTCCGGCGACGTCCAGGGTGGTTTCATGCGGCGTCGAACGGCATCGGCAGTTCGGTGGTCCCACC
>JBFGJL010000187.1:0-4444 GCA_041577235.1 Acidimicrobiia bacterium
GGGTGCATGAGCAGGGCCTTCCGGGTCGAGACTTCGTCAGTATCAAAGCAATTATACCAATGATGCATCAGGAGTCAAGTACTTTTGCCCATGACGGCAACGGCCGGCGTCGCCACCGGGTGGCGGCCCGAGGTCGGTCCCCGCCCCAGGGCTCCTACACTCACGCAGCATGCCGATCGACATCGACATCGCCCACGTCGCCCGGCTGGCCCGACTGGAGTTGACCGCCGAGCAACTGGCCCGCTACGGAGGGGAGCTGGAGGTCATCCTCGAGCACGCCGCCCGCGTGCAGTCGCTCCCGACCGAGGGCGTCACCCCCACCGCCCACCCGCTGCCGCTCGACAACGCCTTTCGGGCTGACGAGGTGGAGCCGTCGCTCGATCGGGAGGAGGTGCTGGCCATGGCTCCCGATCGACACGAGGGGTACTTCCGGGTCCCGCCGGCGTTGGAAGGGTGATGGCTGGTCCGGCCGAACTGGGCGTGACCGCCGCCGCCGCTGCCCTCAGGTCCGGTGAGTTGACGGTGAGCGAGCTGGTGGAGGCGGTGCTGGAGCGCGCCGCCCAGACCGAGGCCCAGCTCCACGCCTATCTGACGATCGATCACGACGGGGCGCGCCAAACCGCCGCCCTTCAGCAGCGAGCGCTGGAGGGGGGCGAGGACTCCGGTCTCCTCCACGGGATCCCGGTGGCGCTGAAGGACAACCTGACGACCCGCGGAGTCGAGACCACGTGCTCTTCGCAGATCCTGGCCGGCTACCACCCTCCCTACGACGCCACCGTGGTAGCCCGCCTCCGAGCAGCTCGGGCGGTGATCACCGGCAAGACCAACCTCGACGAGTTCGCCATGGGCTCCTCGACCGAGAACTCCGCCTACGGGCCCACTCGCAATCCCTGGGATCCGGATCGGGTGCCGGGAGGGTCCTCCGGCGGGTCGGCGGCGGCGGTGGCAGCCGGGTCCGCCCTGGCGGCGCTGGGGTCGGACACCGGGGGATCCATTCGCCAGCCGGCGGCGCTGTGCGGGGTGGTGGGGATGAAGCCCACCTACGGCCTGGTGAGCCGCTACGGGCTGGTGGCCTTCGCCTCTTCGCTCGACCAGATCGGGCCTATCACCCGGACGGTGGCCGATGCCGCCCACCTCTTGGCCGCCATCGCCGGCCACGATCCGGCCGACGCCACTTCCTATCCAGGCCCGGTTCCGGATTTCGTAACCGGGCTCGAAGCGGGAGTGGAGGGCCTCCGGGTCGGGCTGGTGAGGGAGCTGTCCGAGGAGGGGATCGATCCGGAGGTGCGGAGGACAGTCGCGGCCACCCTCGCCGCGCTGGAGGAGGCGGGAGCCGAGGTGGGGGAGGTTTCCCTGCCTTCTACCGCCGAGGCGCTGAGCGCCTACTACCTGATCGCTCCGGCCGAATGCTCGGCCAACCTCGCTCGCTTCGACGGCGTGCGCTACGGGCTTCGGCTGAACGGCGAGACGGTGGAGCATATGATGGGGCGTACCCGGGCGGAAGGGTTCGGGCCGGAGGTGACGAGGCGGATCCTGCTGGGGACATACGCCCTCTCGGCCGGCTACTACGACGCCTTCTACGGTCAGGCCCAGAAAGTGCGCACGCTCATCATCGACGACTTCGCCCGCGCCTATCAGGACTTCGATGTCCTGGTGTCGCCCACCACCCCCACCACCGCCTTCGAGCTGGGGGCCAAGACCCAGGACCCGCTGGCGATGTACATGAGCGACGTGTGCACCATCCCCTCCAACCTGGCCGGCCATCCGGCCATCTCGGTGCCGGTCGGGCTCGACCCGGCCGGCCTCCCCATCGGGTTCCAGGTGATGGCCGCGGCCCTGGGTGAACCGATCCTGTTCCAGGTCGCGGCCGCGGTCGAACAGCTGGCGCAGTTCACGGCCCGGCCCCGGCTGCAGGCGGTGGCGGGGTGAGCTGGGAGGTGGTGATCGGTGTGGAGACCCACGTGGAGCTGCGCACTCGGTCGAAGATGTTCTGCGGATGCCGGGTCGGGTTCGGCGACCAGCCCAACACCAACATCTGCCCGGTGTGCTTGGGGCTGCCCGGAGCTCTTCCGGTCCCCAACCGAACCGCCATCGAATGGATCGTCGCCATCGGCCTGGCCCTCGACTGCGAGATCCGGCCGCGATCCCTCTTCCATCGCAAGAACTACTTCTATGCGGACATGCCCAAGAACTATCAGATCTCGCAGTTCGACCTGCCGGTGTGCGTCGACGGGCATCTCGACGTCGAGCTGGACGGGGAGACGATCCGGGTGGGAATCACCCGCGCCCACATGGAGGAGGACACGGGCAAATCGATCCACGTCGGACGGGGCGGACGCATCCATGCCGCCGACCACAGCCTGCTCGACTTCAATCGGGCCGGGGTGCCGCTGGTGGAGATCGTCAGCGAACCCGACCTTCGCAGCCCCGAGCAGGCTCGCGCCTATGCGGTGGAGTTGCGGGCTTTGGTGGAAGCCATGGGTGTGTCCGACGCCAAGCTGGAGGAGGGCAGCATTCGTTTCGACGCCAACGTGTCGTTGCGGCCGGCCGGTTCGGCCGACTTCGGCACCAAGGTGGAGATCAAGAACATGAACTCGTTCCGCTCGCTCGAACGCGCCCTGGTGTACGAGATCGAACGGCAGCGAGAGGTGCTCGACCACGGCGGCGAGCTGGTGCAGGAGACCCGTCACTGGGACGAAGAGGCGGGGGTGACCCACGGCATGCGGAGCAAGGAGGGTAGCTCCGACTACCGGTACTTCCCCGAACCCGATCTGGTTCCCATCACCATCGATGCGTCGTGGCGAGAAGAGATCCGGGAGAGCCTGCCCGAGCTTCCGGGCCGGCGCCGGGCCCGCTACCGGGAGCTGGGGCTCGATCCCCACGCCGCCGCCGTGCTGGTCGCGGCCGATCACCCCCTGCTGGACCTGTTCGACGCGGCGGTGACGGCGGGGGCGGACCCCCGGGTGACCGCCAACTGGGTCACCGGTGAGCTGACCGCCCACCTGCGCCGCCTCGAATCCACGCTGTCGGACTCCGCTCTCACCCCCGCCCACCTGGTGGAGCTCGACCAGTTGGTGCGGGAGGGGCAGCTCTCGGCCACCGCTGCCAAGGAGGTGCTGGCCGGGGTGGTGGAGGGGGAGGGCTCTCCGGGCGAGGTAGCGGCGGCCCGCGACCTCATCCAGATCTCCGACGAGGCGGCGCTGGCCGTCCAGGTCGAGCAGGTGCTGGCCGAACACCCGGAGGCGGTGGAGCGGATCCGCTCCGGGGAGACCAAGCTGGTCGGGTTCCTGGTCGGCCAGGTGATGAAGGCCACGGGGGGCAAGGCGGATCCGCGGCTCGCCAACGAGCTGGTCCGGGCCAAGACCGAAGGATGACCGGGCCTCGACCGGTCGTCTTCGATTGCGACGGCGTTCTGGTCGATTCCGAGGCGCTGGCCTGGCGGGCATGGCGGGAGGCGCTCGCCCCCTACGGCCTCGAGGTCAGCGACGCCGAGATGGTGGCTCTCACCGGTCACACCGATCGAGAGGCCCATGGCCATTTTGCCCGCCGCGGCGCGATCCCGTCCTACGAGCCGTTCTCGGCGGAGCTGGCCGAGCGCACTTACCGGCTCTTCGACCGTCATTTGGAGGCGTTCGAAGACGCGGCCGACACCCTCGAGCGCCTGCACGACTCGGGTCGTCCGCTGGCGGTGGCCTCCAACAGCCCGGCCGAGCGGCTGGAGCGGTCCTTGGCGGCCACGGGACTCGGCGCCTATTTCACCGTCGCCGTCGGGGTCGATCAGGTGACGGCCGGCAAACCGGCCGCCGACCTGTATCTGGCGGCCGCCAGCAGGCTGGGGGCGGTCCCGGCGGACTGTTTCGCGGTGGAGGACAGTCCGGCCGGGGTGGCGGCGGCCCGGGCCGCCGGCATGACTGTGGTGGCGGTCGACCGGGGATGGTACGACCGGGCCCAGCTGGCCGAGGCCGATCTGATCGTCCCCCGCCTCACGCCGGCTCCATTCCTGTGAGCGGTGCCCGCTTGCCCCGGCCTCGTAGAGTGGCCGGGCCGAGGAGGTGGCGATGAAGAACGACCGGCGGACCATCTTCGGATGGGCCATGTACGACTGGGCGAACTCCGCCTACTCGACGGTCGTGGCCGGAGCCATCCTCCCCTCCTACTTTGTCGCCGGTGTGGTGGGGGAGGGCGAGCGCTGGAACGGCTGGTCGGGCGAGTCGCTCTGGGGCCTGGTCACCGGGGGCGGTGCCCTGCTGCTCTTCCTGGCGATGCCGGTGCTGGGAGCGATGGCCGACTTCTCCGGGGCCAAGCTCCGATTCTTGAAGGCGTTCGCCTATGGCGGCTCTCTCTTCACCACCGTGCTGTTTCTGGCCGGCACCGGCGACGTGCTCCTGACGCTCGGGTTCTTTCTCCTGGCCCAGATCGGCTTCGTCGGCGCCAACGTGTTCTA
>JBFGJL010000188.1:0-4437 GCA_041577235.1 Acidimicrobiia bacterium
GCTCGAGCACCTCCTCCGCCCCCCGCGATTCCCCGCGGGCGGCCAAAGCCACGAAGGCGTCACGGTGGGAGATCACGATGCCTCCTCCTCTCCCAGATCGGCCCGCAGCCTGCGGCGGGCGCGGACGGCGGCAGTCCTGACCGCAGCCGGTGTCATCCCCAGGTGGGCCGCCACCTCGGCGGAGCTGCGGCCCTCGATGTCGCACAGATAGACGATCGCCCTCGCCCGGGGAGGCAACGCCAGGATGTCGGACACGTTGGAGGGGTACTCCCCCTGGGTGACGAGGTCCTGATGGCCTCCCAAGCGGGTCCGGGCCCGGCGGGCCCGGCCCAACCGCCGGCGATGGTTGGAGGCGAGGTTGAGCATCGTCTTCCGCAGGTACGCGTCGAGTCGGTCGAACCGATCGAGCGGACCGCCCCGGAGGGCGCGCTCCACCGCCTCCTGCACCAGATCGTCCGGCTCCACCTCCAGAGGGCCCACCACGGCGGCGAACCGGCGAAGAGCGGGATAGAGCTGGGCGAACAGGTCGCCTTCCCCCGTCCTGCCGTCGAGTTCTGCGTTCTGTGGCTTCATGTGTATCTAGACACCGCTCGAGCCGGTTCTGTGACCTCGACCGTCCGGTTTTGGGGGGCGACGGTAGGCCGGTGGAGCCTCGTGGGGCCGGAGTCGCGAAAAAAGTCGAGAAACGATCGCGCAAGGTCCGTGCGTCTGATACCGAAGACAAGAGCATTAGGCCCAGCATGATCGAGTTCGAGATGCCCCCCCGTCCTCACCGCCGCCTCCCGATCGGAGGCCTGCTGCAGGCGGCCCCGCTGGTGCTGCTGGTGGTGTGGGTGCTGGTTTCCTGGCTCCGGGCCGCCGGCTAGCACGGATCGAGCGCCGGCTGCGGAGGCGCCTCCCCGATCGTCCCGCCCGGCTAGCTTCAGCGCCAGCACAGGCCGAGGAGGGCTCCCATGGCCGACAGCGGCTTTCGCGTCACCTACGCCACCATGACTGCCGACAACGAGCAGCTCCATGCGGCCTACGACACCGCCGTCGCCGCCGTTCGCTCCCGGCTCGGGGCCGATCACGGGTTCTTCGTCGACGGCGAGGAGCGGTTCGGCGAGGGCTGGCACGAGGAACGCTCCCCCATCGATCACGACGTCGTGATCGGACGCTTCGCCCAGGGTGGCCGTCAGGACGCCGTCGATGCGGTCGCAGCCGCCCGCCGCTTCTTTCCCACCTGGTCGGCGATCCCCTGGCAGGACCGCCTCGCCGTGCTCCGCAAGGCGGGGGACGTCATCTCCGAGCGGGGTCCCGAACTGGCGGCGACCGTCGGCTTCGAGGTGGGGAAGAACCGGCTGGAGGCGCTGGGGGATGTCGAGGAGGCCGCCGAGTTCTTCCGCTACTACTGCCGGGAGATGGAGGAAAACGACGGGTTCGGTCGCCCCATGCAACGGCTCGACGATCGGGAGATCACCCGCGACGAGCTCCGTCCCTTCGGGGTGTGGGGGGTGATCAGCCCGTTCAACTACCCGGCCGCGCTGGCGATCGGACCGGCGGCGGCGGCGCTGGTGGCGGGCAACACCGTGGTGATCAAGCCGTCCAATGCCGGCGCCCTCACCGCTCTCTCCCTCTACCGGGCGCTGCGGGACGCCGGTGTCCCGGCTGGTGCGGTCCAGGTCGTTACCGGCGCCGGGGAGGTGGTGGGGGCGGAGTTGGTCGCACATCCCGACGTGGCCGGTCTCACCTTCACGGGCTCCTACGACGTGGGCATGCAGATCTACCGAAGCTTCGCCGGGCCTTTTCCCAAGCCGGTCATCTGCGAGATGGGAGGGAAGAACCCGGTGATCGTCACCGCCCGAGCCGACGTCGACAAAGCGACCGACGGGGTGCTGCGGTCCGCCTTCGGTTTCGGCGGGCAGAAGTGCTCGGCCGCCTCCCGGGCGTACGTCGAGCGGCCCGTGTTCGACGCGTTCCTGGAGCTCCTGACCGAGAAGGCGGCCGGAATCGTCGCAGGCGACCCCCTCCGGCGCGACACCTATCTGGGGCCGGTCATCGACGAGCGGGCCGTGGCCCGCTTCGAGGAGGCGGTGGCGGAGGCGCGGGCCAACGGCCGGGTGGTGGTGGGCGGCTCCCGGCTGACGGAAGGGGAGCTGGCCCGCGGCACCTACGTGCAGCCCACCGTCGTCACGGTGCCCCTCGACAGCTGGCTGTGGAAGCGGGAGCTGTTCCTGCCGCTGGTGGCGGTGGCCCCGGTCGACTCCCTCGACCAGGGGCTCGAGCTGGCCAACGACACCGAGTATGGGTTGACGGCCGGGCTCTACAGCGAGGACCGCTCCGAGATCGACCGCTTCCTCGACGGCATCGAGGCTGGGGTCGTCTACGTGAACCGGCGGGCAGGTGCCACCACCGGAGCCTGGCCGGCGGTGCAACCCTTTGGCGGCTGGAAGGGGTCCGGCACCAACGGCAAGGGAGGGGGCGGCCCCTACTACCTCACCCAGTACCTCCGCGAGCAGAGCAGAACCGTGGTCGAGGGTTGAGCCGCCGCCCCCGATGAGCAAGGTCACCACGATGGGCGAGGCGGTGGCCCACCTGGTAGGCAACGGCGACGTCGTCGCCATCGAGGGCTTCACCCATCTCATCTGCTTCGCGGCGGGTCACGAGATCATCCGCCAGCGCCGGCGTGACCTCACCTTGTGCCGGCTCACCCCCGACGTGATCTACGACCAGATGGTGGCGGCGGGAGTGGCCCGCAAGCTGATCTTCTCGTGGATGGGAAACCCCGGGGTGGGGTCGTTGCACGCCATCCGCCGCCGGGTGGAGCGAGCCGACCCGGCTCCGCTGGAGCTCGAGGAGTACAGCCACTTCGGGATGGTGGGTCGCTACACGGCCGGTGCCTCCCGGCTGCCGTTCTTTCCTCTCAACAGCTATCACGACAGCGACCTCCCGGCGGCGAATCCCTCGATCGTCCAGATGATCAGTCCCTACGGGAATGAGGCCGTGTACGTGGTGCCGCCGCTGCGTCCCGACGTTGCCATCGTGCACGTCCAGCGGGCCACCGCCGCCGGCGACGCCCAGATCTGGGGCCTGCTCGGCTGTCAGAAGGAGGCGGCGTTCGCCGCCGAGCGGGTGGTGGTGGTGTGCGAGGAGCTGATCGACGAGGAGGTGGTGCGCACCGATCCCAACCGCACGGTGATCCCCGGTCTGGTGGTGGACGCGGTCGTGGTCGCACCACGGGCTTGCCATCCCTCCTACGCCCAGGGCTACTACGACCGGGACAACCGGTTCTACCTGGAGTGGGACGCCATCAGCCGCGACCCGGAACGGCTGGCGACCTGGCTCGACGAGTGGGTCTATGCCCTGTCGGGGCACGGCGACTACGTCGCCAAGCTGGGGGAGGAGCGCTGGGCGGAGCTCACCCCACCTCCCGCTCCATCCGGCCAAGTCGACTACGGGAGCTACCGGTGAGCTGGTCTCCGGCCGAGATGATGATCGTGGCGGCCGCCCGCCGCCTGGCTGGGGAGAGAGTCTGTTTCGTCGGCATCGGTCCCCCCAACGTGGCCTGCGCCCTCGCCCAGCGCACCGTCGCTCCCGAGCTGGAGCTGATCTACGAGTCGGGGGTGGTGGGGGCCCGGCCTGGTCGACTGCCGCTCTCCATCGGTGATCCCACCCTGGTCACCGGAGCCCGGTCGGTGACCTCGATGTACGACCTGTTCGCTTTCTACCTCCAAGGCGGGCTGGTCGATGTCGCCTTCTTGGGGGCAGCTCAGATCGATCGGCGCGGCGCCATCAACACCACCCTCATCGGAGACCGTGATCGCCCCCGGGTGCGCCTGCCCGGCTCGGGCGGCGCCTGCGAGATCGCCATCAACGCCGGCAAGGTCTTCGTCATCATGGAGCAGTCCGCCCGCACCTTCGTTCCCCGGGTCGACTTCGTCACCAGCCCCGGGCACCCACCAGTCGAGCCTGCGTGGGGGCGGCGGGGGGCGGGGCCCGAAACCGTGGTCACTCAGCTGGGGGTTCACCGGTTCGTGGAAGGGGAGATGGTGCTGGCGTCGATCCATCCTGGTGTGGAGGTGGAGGAGGTCCGAGGCGCGACGGGATGGGACCTGGTGGTGGCGGATCCGCTCGAGGTGACCGCCGCTCCGTCGGCTGAGGAGTTGGAGGTGCTGCGGGCACTGGATCCCGGCCGGGTGTACCTCTCCTCGTGAAGGGGATCAGTCGGGCGGCGGGAGGTATTCGGCGCTCCGGAGCCGACCCTTCCGCACCTCGATCGCCCAGGTGGCTCCCTTCTTGGCGTCGAAGGGCCCATCGAGGGACAGGCCGTTGCGGGCGAGCCGGTCCATCACGCCGGTGATCACGTCGCCATGGGTGGAGAGGGCGGTGCTGATCCCGGCCAGCTCCTCCAGCAGGACGGCAGTTTCGGCGGCGGCGGCGCCCTCGGAGAGGGCGGGA
>JBFGJL010000189.1:0-4396 GCA_041577235.1 Acidimicrobiia bacterium
CAGACTGCCGCTCTGGTCGGGGCCAAGGGTGCCATCTTGGAGGCTGTCCATGAACTGTGCCGGACGGTGCTCCAGCGGCAAACCCGCAATGCCCTGCGCCTGCGGCTGGACATCGCCGGGTATGGGGAGCGGAGGCGGGAGGCGCTTCGCATCTACGCGGCCCAGCTGGCCGATCAGGTCAAAGAGGAACGCGGTGAGGTGATGCTGGAGCCGATGAGCGCCGGCGATCGCAAGGTCATCCACGACGCCATCGCCGAGATCGAGGGCGTCCGCTCCTATTCCGAGGGTGAGGCCCCCCGCCGCTACGTGGTCATCGCCCCGGCGGTCGACGGCGAGGACTAGACCCGGTCGGGTTTCACGTGAAACATCCGACCGGCGACGACCATACCGGACTGGCGCTGTGCCGGCGGGCGGCGGCCTGGGCCGGCCACTCTCTGCCGTCTGGTGCCGAGGACGGCCTCCGCCGGTTCGCCCACTGGTTGGTGGCGGAGGCGGTCCCGGCCGGGGGTCTGGGTCCGGCGGAGGGGGATCGGCTCTGGGGCCGGCACCTGGCGGAGAGTCTGGCGATGGCGGTGGGCTGGAGCGACCCGCCGCCGGCGTTGACCGACCTCGGGGGCGGGGTGGGGCTGCCGGCCATTCCCCTGGCGCTGCTGTTCCCCGTTACCCGGGTGACCCTGATCGATCGCTCCGGTCGGCGCTGCCGGTTGGCTCGCCGGGCCGGCCGGGTGGTGGGCGCCGCCAATCTGGAGGTCGTGCAGGCTCGGATCGAAGACCTGGAGCCGCCCCTCCCCGCCCTCACCTGGCGGGCGGTGCTGTCGCCCGAGGCCGCCCTCGGCCAGGCGGCCCGGCTGCTGGGCCCGTCCGGCCGGTCCGTGTTGGCGTTCGACCGGGGTCGGACCGGCCCGATCGACCTGACCGCGCCGCCGGGTCTGCAGCTCACCACCGCCGAGCTCCCGACCGGGGTGCTTGACGGGCCGGTTCGGTTCCTTATCATGACGGCCACGTGAGCGAAGACCAGGAACGGGCAACCCGGATCGTGGCGCTCGCCAATCAGAAGGGCGGGGTGGGCAAGTCGACCACGTCGATCAATCTGGCGGCGGCGCTGGCCTTCCAGGGCGAGCGGGTCTTGATCGTCGACCTCGACCCTCAGGGGAACGCCACCTCCGGCCTGGGGGTGGATCGATCGCAGCTGGCGCAGTCGATCTACGACGTGTTGCTGGGGGAGACCCCGGTCGAGGACGTGATCGAGCCCACCAGTGTCCGCGATCTGTTCGTGCTGCCCGCCACCATCGACCTGGCCGGCGCCGAGATCGAGCTGGTGTCGGTGTTCTCCCGAGAGCTCCGCCTCCGCAACGCTCTCAAGGATGTGGAGGGCCAGTACGACTTCGTGCTGATCGACTGCCCTCCCTCCCTGGGACTGTTGACGGTCAACGCCCTGGCTGCCGCCCAGGAGGTGCTGATTCCGATCCAGTGCGAGTACTACGCCCTCGAGGGCCTGAGCCAGCTCCTCAAGAACGTCAACCTGGTCCATGCCAACCTCAACCCCGGCCTGGAGGTCTCGGGTGTGGTGTTGACCATGTATGACGGGCGCACCCGCCTGTCGGCCGACGTCGCCCAGCAGGTGCGAGAGTTCTTCGGAGAGGTCGCCTACCGAACCGTGATCCCCCGCTCGGTCCGGCTGTCGGAGGCGCCTTCGTACGGCGAGCCGATCGAGGCGTTCGATCCGATGAGCCGGGGCGCCATCGCCTATCGGGAGCTGGGGCGGGAGTTTCGGCGCCGACACGGCCGAGCGTGACAGGAGGGAGCAGCGTGGCGAGGAGGAGCGGCTTGGGGCGGGGCCTGGAATCGCTGATACCGCTGGTGCAGCCCGAGGAAGGCACCAGCTACCGGCAGGTGCCGCTCGACGCCATCAGTCCCAACCCCCACCAGCCCCGAGCCCTCTTCGACGAGGAGGCGCTGGAGTCGCTGACCGCCTCCATCATGGAGGTGGGGGTGCTGCAGCCGGTGGTGGTCAGACCCGGGGTCGAGGAGGGGACCTTCATCTTGATCGCCGGCGAGCGGCGGTGGCGGGCGGCCCGGCGAGCCGGCCTGGGGGAGGTCCCGGCCATCGTCCGAACCCCGGACGAGCAGGGCTCCCTCACCGAGGCCCTGATCGAGAACCTGCAGCGGGAGAATCTCTCTCCGCTGGAGGAAGCCGCCGCCTACCAGCAGCTCATGGAAGATTTTGGAATGACACACGAGCAGATCGGAACCCGGGTCGGCAAGAGCCGGGCGGCGGTGAGCAACACGCTTCGCCTCCTCAGTCTGCCGGCCTCCATCCAGGGCCTGTTGGAGCGAGGGGAGCTGAGCGCCGGGGCCGCCCGCGCCCTGCTCGGGTTGGAGGACGCCCGCTACGCCGAGCACGTCGCCCGGCGGGCAGCCGCCGAGGGTTGGTCGGTGCGCCAGGTCGAGGAGGCGGCCCGGCTGCGGCGCGACGACCGGCCCCGCCCCAGCACGACGGTGACCACTGTTCGCCCTCCCGCCCTGATCGAGCTGGAGCAACGGCTCCAGGAGAAGCTGGGATCGAAGGTTCAGATCCAGTACCGGAACGAGCGTGGGAAGGTGGTCATCCACTTCCAGTCGCCCGAAGATCTGGAGCGGATCTACCGCAGCTTCTTCTCTTGACCGCCGCTCTCCGGTAGCTCCCGGGCCCCTCTCGCCAGGAAGCCGGCCAGACCCTCCACCGTCCGCAGTCCGGTGCTCCGGTCGAGATCGGCCGTGGCGACGATGATGGCCGGCGCCTGCGTCTCCTTTAGCAGGGGGCCGGCCCGCCCGTCGGTCTCCAGACCCAGCCGCCAGGCCACCTCGGCGGCCAGCATGGCCCCGGCCTCACTCCGGCTCTGGGCGGAGGCGAAGAAGTAGACGCCGGGGTCGGCGGCGACCGGATGCTGGAAGGAGACGATCAGTTCGGCGCCGAGGCGGTTGGCCCTCCCGGCCCGGACCCGCTCCGGCATGATCGTGTCGGCCGCCCGCGCCAGCACCGGGACCCCGCCCCGACTCTGGAGGGACAGGGCGGCTCCGGTGGCCGCATCCCAGGCGGCTCGCCGCTCCTCCGGGTTGCGGCACCCGGCGTCGAGAAAGATCCTGGTTCCCACCACCGTGTCGGGGAGGTTTCGGAGCCATTCCCGCTCACGAATCGCTTCCCGGCCGGTCTTGTGGGTGGCGCGGGCGACCAGCACCAGCTCGCCGATCACCCGCGGCCCGGCGATCCCGTCTTCGGCCATGCGGCGGGTGTGTTGGAAATCGATCAGGGCCCGGTGGGTGTCGGGGCCGAAGATCCCGTCGACCTTGCCGGCGTCGAAACCCAGGGCGTTGAGCTGCCGCTGGAGCTCGGCCACGTCGTCGCCCCGGAGCATCGGACGCCGGTAGTGGAGGAGACGGTCGCCGAGCAGGTAGCTGGCCTCGTACAGCGCCCGCCAGGTGTCGGGCCCGACGATGCCGTCGGCGGCCAGGCCCCGGCCCCGCTGGAACGAGGTCACGGCGGCGCGGGTCGCCTCCAGGTACGTCCCAGCCGGATCGGGATGACACGGATGTCCCAGCGCGCCGAGCCGGTCCTGGATGTCCCGGACCGGCTCTCCCTCGTCGCCCTCCCGATAGAGTCGCATGGACCCTATCGTCGCAGACCGGCTGCGATCACGCGAGGTACTCGGACAGCTCCTGAACCATGGCGTGCTTGGGACGGGCGCCCACGATCCGCTTCTTCTCGACGCCCTCGGCGAAGACGATCATCGTCGGGATGCTCATCACGTCGTAGGAGGCGGCGGTCTGGGGGTTCTCGTCGATGTTGAGTTTGGCGATGGTGATCTTGCCGGGGTACTCGGAGGCGATCTCGTCCAGCACCGGGGCCACCATCCGACAGGGCCCGCACCACTCCGCCCAGAAGTCGACCAGCACCGGAGTCTCGGAGCTGATCGCCTCCTGGAAGTCGCCGTCGGTCACCGTGATCGTGTTCTGACCCATGTCTCGCTTTCCTTGTTCGGTTTCGGCAACGGTCGCAGACCGTCGTTCATTCCTGGCGCCGGTCACTCCTGCCCGTGCAGCCAGCGCTCGAGGTCCATGGCGGCCTGGCAGCCGGTGCCCGCGGCGGTGACCGCCTGACGGTAGACCGAGTCGGCCACGTCGCCGGCGGCGAAGACCCCGTCCACCGAGGCGGCGGTGGACCCGTCGCCTCGCAAGACGACGTACCCCTTGGCGTCGAGCTCGACCCGATCTCGAAATATCTCGGTGTTGGGCCGGTGACCGATGGCGATGAAGACGCCGTCGGTGTCGAAGCGCCGCTCGTCCCCGCTCACGCTGTCGCGCAGCCGCACCCCGGTGACCTCGTTGTCGCCGATGATCTCCTCGACAGTGGTGTTCC
>JBFGJL010000190.1:0-4389 GCA_041577235.1 Acidimicrobiia bacterium
ACGAAGCCGTCCCGGTCGGCGTCGAACGGCCGGGAGGCACGCTCGGGCTGGTCGTTGCGGGTGGAGATGGCCCGGGCTTGATTGAAGGTGGCGATGCCGTAGTCACAGATGGCGGCCTCGGAGCCGCCGGCCAGCATCACGTCGGCCGCTCCCCGCCGGATGAGCTCGGCGGCGTCGCCGATCGCGTTGGCTGAGGCGGCGCAGGCGGTGACCGTGCAGGTCACCGGACCCAGCAGGTTGAAGTTGATCGAGGCGATCCCGGCTGCGATGTTGGCGATGATCTTGGGCACCCCGAGCGGGCTCACCCGGCCGGGACCGCGCTGGCGGAGGGTGTCGATCTCCTCGATGAACGACAGCATGCCGCCGAAGCCCACTCCGGCCACTACGCCCGCCGTCATCCCCGCCTCCGGGTCGTCGGTGAAATCGAGGCCGGCGTCGGACATGGCCTGGGCGCTGGCGGCGATGAACAGCTGGGTGAACCGGTCCTGGCGCCGCGTTTCCTTCCGCTCCTGGTACTGCTCGGGGTCGAATCCCTTGACCTCGGCTGCGATCTGGGTCGGCAGCTCGGAGGCGTCGAACGAGGTGATGGGACCCACTCCGGACACCCCATCGACCGCACTCTTCCAGAACGAGTCGACGTCCAGACCCAACGGGTTCACCGTTCCGAGCCCGGTGACGACGACCCGGCGGTCTCCCGGTCTCATGACGGCCTCAACCTGCCAGCTTGGCCTGCACCACGTCGACCGCCTCACCGACCGTGTGGATGTGCTCGGCCTCTTCGTCCGGGATCTTCACCCCGAACTCGTCTTCGAGCGCCATCAACAGCTCGACGACCCCCCGCGAGTCCACCTCGAGGTCCTCCTCGAAGGTGGCCGACATGCTGATCTTGGCCTGGTCCAGACCGAGCTCGCTGACGAGCAAGCCGGTGAGCCGGGACTCGATCTCAGAACGCTCCATCCCGCTTCCTCTCTCTCGTGGAGGGGGAGCCTACAGGGCCATCCCTCCGTCTACGAACAGCACGTGGCCATTGACATAAGAGGCCTCGTCGGAGCTGAGAAACGCCACCGCCGACGCCACTTCGTCCGGGCTCCCGAACCGGCCGGCGCTGATCGACGACAGGGCGGCGGCGCGCACCTCGTCTCCCAGAGCCCCGGTCATTTCGGTGGCGATGAAGCCGGGAGCGACCACGTTCGAGGTGATGCCACGCGATCCGACCTCCTTCGCCACCGACTTGGCAAACCCGATGATCCCGGCCTTGGAGGCGGCGTAGTTGGCTTGGCCGGGATTCCCCGCCACCCCCGCCACCGAGCCGACCGACACGATCCTCCCCCATTTGGCCCGCAGCATGCTGCGCAGGGCTGCTCGGGTGCAGAGGTAGACCGAGCGAAGATTGGTGGCGATCACCTCGTCCCACTCCTCGGCGTTCATCCGGAGCAGGAGGTTGTCCCGTGTGATGCCGGCGTTGTTGACCAGGATCTCGACCGGCCCGAGACGATCCGCCACTTGCTGGAAGACCTCCGCCACCACCCCTTCGTCGGCGACGTCACCCCCCACCGCCAGCGCCTGGCCACCGGCGGCGGTGACCGTCGCCACCACCTCTTCGGCGGCGGCGGCACTGGTGGCATAGTTGACGGCCACCCGGTCGCCCCGGGCTGCCAGCGCAGTCACGATGGCACGGCCAATCCCGCGTGATCCCCCCGTCACCAGCGCCACTCTGCTCATGGAGCCTGGGCGCCCCTACCGAAGAACTCGAAGTTCGGTTCCAGGATCTCCAGGGCGGTGCGCTGCGACGGCGGCAGCTCTGCGTCCGAGGTGGCCAGCGGCTCGACCCGGTCGCCCCAGCGCACCAGCGCCGCCGCCCAGGTCAGACCGGCCCCGAAGGCGGCGAACACGATGTGAGCGCCGGGCGCCACCTTGCCCTCCTCGAGCGCCTCGGTCAGCGCCACCGGGATGGTGGCGGCCGAGGTGTTGCCGTACGAAGCGATGTTGACGTAGACCTGGGAGGGATCGAGCTTGAGGCGTCGAGCGGTGGCGTCGATGATGCGCACGTTCGCCTGGTGGGGAATGAGCAGATCGACCTGGTCGAGGGCGAGTCCGGCTTGTTTCACCACCCGGGTGGAGGCGTCGCCCATGGCCGTGACCGCCCGACGGAACACCTCGGGACCGTCCATGCGGATGGCCATGGCGTTGGGGGGCGAGGCTCCCGGACCTCCCGCCGTTCCGTAGCCGGGAGCGCACAAGATCTCGCCTACCGTCCCGTCCATACCCAACTCGGAGGACAGCAGGCCCTCTTCGGCCTGCGACGGCTCCAGCAGCACCGCCCCGGCGCCGTCGCCGAACAGCACACAGGTCGTGCGATCGGTGAAGTCCATGATGTAGTGCAGCTTCTCGGCCCCGATCACCAGCACCCGGTCGTACACCCCGGACCTGACCATGGCGGTCCCGGTGACCAGCCCGTAGATCCACCCCGAGCAGGCGGCGTTGAGATCCTGGGCCGCCGCTCGCGGGGCACCCAGCTTGGCCTGCACGTACGAGGCGGCGCTGGGGATGAGGGTGTCGGGGGTGCAGGTGCACACCAGGATCATGTCGACCTCGTCGGCCTGCCGACCCGCCGCCGCCAGCGCCCGGGCCCCGGCTACCGCCGCCATGTCCGAGGTCTCGGCGTCGGCGATCCGCCGCTCCTTGATGCCGGTACGGGTGAGGATCCACTCGTCGGAGGTGTCGACGATGGTCTCGAGATCGGCGTTGGTCAGCGCCGCCGGGGGCACGCACTTCCCCCACCCGGTGATCGCGGCGTGTCGCATGCTCTCCTCCTAGGGTCGGCCCATCGTACTGGAAGCCCTCATCGCGGCGACTGCTTCCTCCAGACCATCCAGGTCGCTCACCACCACCACCTCCGCCCCCGGGGCCGATCGCTTGGCCATACCGGCGGTGACGTCGCCCGGCCCGACATGGACGAAGGTGTCGATCCCGGCGCCGGCCATACCGGCGAGGGTCTCGGAGAAGCGAACGGGTGAGACCACCTGCTGGACGAGGGTGGCGGCCAGCCGGTCGGCGCCGACCGGGGAAGCATCGACGTTCGCCCACACCGGGAAGCGTCCCGCCCCCGGTACCACCGATCCCAGCGCTTCGACCAGGGCGGACGTGGCCGGTTCCATCAGCGGCGTGTGAAATGCTCCGGCCACCTTCAGAGGCACCACTCTCCGCACCCCCAGCTCCCGGCCCTGATCTTCGAGCCAGGCCAGGTCCTCGGCCGCCCCCGCCACCACCACCTGCCCGGGGGCGTTGAGGTTGGCGACCCACAACCGCCCCCCTTGCCGGCGACGGTCGGCAGCGATGGTCTCGGCCCGCTGGTCGTCCACTCCGAGCAAGGCCGCCATGCCGGAGGGCTCCAGGTCGGCGGCTGCAGCCATGGCACGTCCTCGAACGGCGACGATGTCGAGAGCCGTGGCGAAATCGATCATGCCGGAGGCAGCCACCGCCGTGTACTCCCCCAGGGAGTGGCCGGCGGCGGCGGCCGGAGGGGTGGGCAGCCGGGCGGCCAGCTCCTCCCAGAGGGTGAAGGCGAGGGCGAACAGGGCCGGTTGGGCCCGCTCGGTACGAATGAGCTCGGTCTCGGGACCCTGCAGGCACACCTGGCGCAGCGACCAGCCCAGGACCTTGTCCGCCACCTCCACCAACAGGTCGGGCCGGGCCGCGAAGAGGTCCTCGCCCATGCCGACGAACTGGCTGCCCTGCCCCGGAAACAGCACGGCGTAGGTCACCTCGGAAGCTCCGCAGAATCCGGCTGCGAGCAGGTCATGACGGGCGGTCGAGCGCGGCGAGCGTTCGGTCGACGTCGGACTGGTCGACATCGCGATGGGTGACGAAACGCAGCAGGCCTGGCGCCATCAGGCCCACCTTGACGCCGGCGGCGTCCAGCCGGTCGACCAACTCCGGCGCCTCCCAAGGGGTGCCGTCGGCCTCCACCATCACCATGTTGGTCTCGACGGCGGCCGGATCGACCGCCTTGGGGAAGCGGTCGGCCAGCCCCTGGGCCAGCCGCCTGGCGAGTTCGTGGTCCTCACCGAGCCGCCCCCGGTCCCGCAGCGCCACCAAGGCGGCCGCCGCCACCACTCCCACCTGGCGCATCCCTCCCCCGAACCGGGCCCGCCGCTCTCTCGCCTCGGCGACGAGATCGGCGTTCCCGCAGAGCACCGATCCGATGGGCGCCCCCAAACCCTTCGAGAAGCAGAACTGGACCGTGTCGGCCAGGCGAGCGTACTCGGCGGCCTCCCGTCCGGCGGCGAGCGCGGCGTTGAAGATCCGGGCGCCGTCCAGGTGGATGGCCATCGCGGCCTGGCGGGCCACCCTGCTCGTCTCGGTCATGATCTCGATCGGGACGACCGT
>JBFGJL010000191.1:0-4315 GCA_041577235.1 Acidimicrobiia bacterium
GGCATTCCCCTCAGCTTCCCCCGGACCGTCGTCCAGGTCGGTATCTGGCTGCTCGTCCTCAACCTCCTCCCCCTGCCGCTCGCCGGTGGAACCGACGGCCGCAAAGCCCTCGACCTGTTGCGGATGGCCGACCAGGAGGTGGCCGCCCTCGGACGGACCGAGGACCTGATCGGCACCGGTCTGCGACTGCAGTCGTTGCTGGCATCCGGCACGCCGGAGCCGGGGGAAGCCGAGGAGCTGCGCGAGCAGCTCGCCCGGGATCTCGCTCATCCCGGGCTGACCGGCATGGCCCGGGCGGTGACGCTGAACAATCTGGCGGTGGTGTGCCTGCTCGGCAACGATCCCGAGCTGCTGGCCGAAGCCGACCGGGCCTCGGCGCTGGCCTACGAGGCCTTCCCCTCCGAGCCATCGGTAGCGGCGACCCGAGGGGAGGTGCTGGCCGCGTTGGGGCGGGACGAGGAGGCCATCGCTCTGCTCGAACCCGCTCTCCACCGATCCCCGGCTCCCGCCGAGCAGTACAGTCATGCTCTCCTCGCTCTCTCCTTCATCCGCCAGGGCAATCTGTTTCGAGCCCGCCGCCACCTAGCCTTGGCCGATCCGGCCGGGCGGGTGGTGGACGCCTACCGCCAGGCCGCCCAACTCATCGCTGAAGCCGAACTCCGCAACCTGGTCAGCAACTATCACCGGCCCGACCGGTCGGCTGCCGAGAGCGCCGAGCTACTTCGGGCCGACGCCGGAGCCCACCTGGCTGCCGCCATCGGCCGAAGCCTCGCCCCTTACCTGTCCGACCCCGAGGGGTTGGCGAGCGTGGTCACCGACGTGGGGGGTCTCGCACTCGAAACGGCCCCTTCCTGGCTGAGGGAGGTCGTCGCGGCCCTCGGTTCCAAACAAGGAGACGGGCGCAGGGACCGCAGCGCCGGAGAGCGGTGACAGGGCCGGCCCACCATCGCTCGCCGCTGGCTGGCTGGATCCGCGCGCCGGCGATCTACCACAGCGGGACTTCGTCTGCCCAAGCGTGGCGACTTCCAGGTCGCCGGTGAGTTGGTCGGCGAGGACGGGCCTCTATCAGACGGGTGGCGAGTACCCCGAGGCGGAGTTCTGCAGGCTCCGAGCGATGGACTCCGCCTTCACCGGCTCATCCCAACGCACCTCGTCCACCCCTTTGACCAGCAGCCACAGCGCGACCGACAGCTCGGCGACGAAGGCCGGTACCAAGATGAGTGGGAGCAGTCGGTCGGCCAGCGAGGGGGAGATGAGCAGCGCAAAGCTGTTGACCAGGTAGCTGAGCCCGCCCGCCTGGCACACCCGTCCCAGCGTCCCCGGCAGGTACCGGGCCCGGGAGATCAGATGGCCGACGATGAGCAATTCGACGCCGAAGAAGATCAAGCCGACGGCCCAACCGTTCCCGTACGCCTCGATGGGCAGGAAAGCCAGCGCCTGCTGACCTCCAGCCAACGGCGACAGTGCCGCCAGCAGGTTCAGCTCGTTGACGGCCTCGAGGCCGATGGCGAGCAGGTTGAAGAACACCGCCAGCAATGCCAGGTCCCTGTTGACCGGCCGGAGCAGCCGGTACAGGATCAGCGCCAGACCAACGCTGACAGCCAGCATGACGATCTCGCCGGCCGCGCCAACTCGCCAGAGGAGCTCTGAGGCTCGGATCCTCTCGGCGGTGGCGATCGGGTCGCCGGCCACGATGAGCCGTCCGCGGATGAATGCTTCGCCCAACAATCCGCCGACGATGACGATCAGATAGAGCACACCCCCGAGCCGGGCGAGGATCTTGGGTGACGGTTCAGCTCGTGAGTCGTTCATGGTTCTCCGCTTTCTTCGGGCCGGGCAGTCATCGGTCGTGGTGTAGTCGTCGAGGGTGATCGAAGAGTCGGGGTCCGGGGTCACACGCTGATGACGACCTTGCCCCGGGCGTGACCCTCCTCCAGGTACGCGATCGCTTCCGCCACCTCGGCCAGCCGGTAGGTGCGGTCGATGACAGGGCTCACCTTCCCCGCTTCGATGAGATCGCTGAGCGCCACCAGATCGTCGTGGCTGTGCTGCGAGAGGAACCACAGCATCCGCTGGTCGACGAACCGCGACCACGTTGCTGCTTTGAGCATGAGCATCATGGGGCCGATCCACTTCCCCGCCCCAGGGCCGATCATCACCAACGTGCCGCTCGGGGCGAGGGCCCGCCGCAGGTCGGAGATCGGCCGGTTGCCGACGGCATCGAGGATCAGGTCATATCGATGCCCGGTTCGGGCGAAGTCATCCCGGTTGTAGTCGACGACCTCGTATGCACCGATGGAGCGGACCAGCTCGACGTTGGGGGTGGAGCACACGCCAGTCACCTCGGCTCCGAACGATCTGGCGATCTGGACTGCGAACGTACCCACCCCTCCGGCAGCGCCGTTGACCAAGACCCGATGTCCCGACTCGAGGCCAGCCTTGTCACGCAGACTCTGCAGAGCGGTGAGTCCTGCCACGGGCACTGCCGCCGCCGCCCCGAAGCCGATGCTCGGTGGTTTCGGTGCGAGATTGCCCTGGGGAACGGCCACGTACTCGGCCAGGGTTCCTACCGCGGTCCCGAACACCTCGTCGCCCATCCGGTATCCGGTGACGCTCCCGCCGACCGTCTCGACGATGCCGGCCAGGTCGGCTCCCAGCATGCCCCTGCTCGGCTTCCTCACACCGAGCTGCAACCGGGCCACATAGGGCAGACCCCTCATCGAATGCCAGTCGAGTGGATTCACCGAAGCCGCCTGCACCTTCACCAGCACCTCGTCGTCGGCCGGCGCCGGGGTCTCCACCTGGCGGAGCTGGATCACCTCCGGAGGGCCGTAGCGCTCGTAGCGGACCGCTCTCATCTGACCGGCCGGAGGGGGCTGGCTCGTCATCTCGACCGCCGCCGTCGGTTGGCTTCCATGGCTGTGCCCTATCGCTCTGGGCGCTCTTCGTACGCTGTACTAGCGCCAGACGGATCATATGGTACGCTGTACGAACTGTCAAGAGGGCGTCTCCCGCCCGTCAGCCCAGGAGGGATCAGATCGCCATCCAACCCGAGCCGGCGCCGGCCACACCCACCGGCCTCAGCAAGGAGCGGGTGCTGGCCGCCGCCATCGACCTGGCCGACGAGGGAGGGATCGAAGCCCTCTCCATGCGCAACCTGGCCCGCCGCCTCGAGGTGGGGGTGATGTCGCTCTACTACTACGTGGCCGACAAGGACGAGATCATCGATGGCATGGTGAACCGGGTCGTCGACGAGATCGACCTTCCCCGGCCCGACCGCGAATGGAGGGCGGAAGTGCGACGCTCCGCCGTCTCCGCCCACCGGACCCTGCTCCGCCATCCCTGGGCGGCCAACCTGATGTTCTCCGCCGGGGAGGGGCCGGCCCGCCTGGCCTACATGGAAGCGGTGTTGGGAACCCTCCGCCGCGGGGGATTCTCAGCCGACATCGCCCATCGCGCCTACCACGCCCTCGACAGCCACATCATCGGATTCACCCTGTGGGAGGCGAGCATCCCCTTCACCTCCGAAGAGCTCGGCGACCTCGCCGCCGCCTTCCTCGGGAACCTGCCCGCCGACCGGTATCCCTATCTGATCGAGCACATCGAACAGCACCTGGGCGAATCGAGCGACGACAGCGACCGAGCTTTCGAGTTCGGCCTCGACCTCATCCTCGACGGTCTCGAAAGGATGCGGACTCCGGCCTGAACCGCCACGAGCACCCGACCCAGCGATCTCCCTGGTCGGAGGGGAGCGAGGCGACCAGGGAGGTTCGCCAGACCGCCGCCCGCGGCGACTCTTAGACTCTCCCCATGCCAGACCAGCCGCGCCCGGCGCCCACCGACCCCAGCCCGGTGATCTTCCTCAGCCACGGCGCACCTCCACTGGCGGACGATCCGCTCTGGACCCGCCAGCTGGCAGATTGGTCGGCGGCCATGCCCAAGCCCGCTGCGGTGTTGATGGTCTCGGCTCATTGGGAGAACGACCCACTCACGGTGTCTGCCACCCGCACCGTTCCTCTCTTGTACGACTTCTGGGGGTTTCCCGAGCGCTACTACCAGGTGGAGTACCCGGCCCCGGGCGCTCCCGACCTGGCGGCGCAGGTCGAGAAGCTGTTGGGCGACGGCGGTAGGGTGGTGCGCCGGGACGAGGGGCGGGGCCTCGATCACGGCGCCTACGTCCCCCTGATGGAGATGTACCCGGAGGCCGACGTGCCCGTACTCCAGGTGTCGATGCCGACCCTGAACCCGGCGGAGCTGTTCGACATCGGCCGGCGGCTGGCGCCCTTGCGAGACATGGGCGTGCTGATCGTGGGGA
>JBFGJL010000192.1:0-4314 GCA_041577235.1 Acidimicrobiia bacterium
CCCTTCGGGGGTGACAGCCCGCAGCGCCGGATGGCGCCGGACGATGTCCCAGGCCGCTCCCCAGCCCTCGACCAGGATGACGTCACCGAGCAGCGTCAGCGCCAGCGGCCGGTCCGCCCCGGGTCCGAGAGCACCGGCCAGGGTGTCGATTCCCAGCCGCTCTGCCACTTCGCCGGCCAGGTCGGCGGCCCCCTGGTCGGCGACCACCAGCGGCAGTCCCACCGCGCCGGCCTCCTTGACCCGGCCCACCACCTCGGTCAGCCGGGCCTCATCTGCCACCGCCCAAGCCTGATGCCAGGCACCGAGCGCCGCCTCCACGGCAGCCGTCAGAGGCGGGGGGACGTCCAAGGCAGCGATCACGGTCCCCAGCACGCCGTCGGTGTCGTCCATCGGTACCGGAGCCGGCCACCCCCCGGAGGCCAGCGCCTCCGCCGAGGCGGCGGCGGACGCCGCCTCCAGCTCGGCTCGGCGGACCATCTCTTCGGCTTCCTCCCAGGCCGTCTGCCGGAGGGCCCGCTCCTGCCGGGCTGCGTCGTAGTCTTGATGGGCTTTGCCGGTGGCGGCGTCGAGGGCCCGCAGTTCCTCCTGAAGGGCCTCTTCCTCTTGGAACTCGGCGGCGAGTTGGGAGCGGGCGACTTCCAGCCTCCGGTCGAGATCCTCCCGTTCACCTTGGTCACGTTCCCCGGCCGCTTCCAGCCCGGCCAGATCGGCCCGGGCGATCGCCAACGCCCCCTCGAACGGTAAGGCCTCCTGCTCGGCCAGCGAACGTTCCTCGTCCTCCAGCGCCCGCAGGGTACGCTCACAGCGGTCGGCGGCGGCCTCCGCCCGGCGAATCTGGTCGGCGCTCTGGGCCAGATCGCGTTCGAGGTCCCGGGCCTCTTCCTGCAGATCGCGGCGCCGCTCTCCGGCTCCCTGGACGGTCGCCTCCAGAGCCCGTTGCCGTTCGTGTGCTACCTGTCCGATTCGGCGGAGCCGTTCGGCGGTGGTCTCCAGGTGGGCGGCGGCGGCGGTGTCTCGGTCCAGTGCTCGTCCGGCGACACCCGCCGCAGTCGCCATCTCGTCGAGGGACTCGTCGATGGCGGCCGCCTCCCGTTCGGCCGCGTCGACCTGCTCCTTCAGGCTCGCCTGCCGCGACGCCAGCTCCCGCCCGCGCTCGGCCGACCGGCGGAGCTCGGCCCCTGCCATCCACAGCCGCAGGGCCCGTATCTCGGCCCGCACGCCGTCGTGACGGTCGGCTGCCTCGGCCTGCCGCCGGAGCGGGCGCATCTGGCGGGTGATCTCGCCGACGATGTCCTCGAGCCGGACCAGATCGGTGTCGGTTCGCTCCAGGCGGCGCAGTGACCGCTCCTTCCGCCGCCGATGCTTCAGAATGCCGGCCGCCTCTTCGATCACCGCCCGATGCTCCTCCGGGTCGGCGTTGAGGATGGAGTCGAGCTGCCCCTGCCCGACGATGATGTGCTGGTGGCGACCCACGCCCGAGTCCGACAGGAGGTCTTGGACGTCGAGCAACCGGCAGCCCACTCCGTTGATCTCGTACTCGCTGGTCCCATCCCGATGGAGGCGCCGACGAATGCTGACCTCGTCCAGGTCCAGAGGGAGCTGGCGGGAAGCGTTGTCGAACACCAGAGTGACCTCCGCCCGTCCCAGCGAGGGGCGACTGGCGGTGCCGGCGAACACGACGTCTTCCATCCGTTGGGTGCGAAGGACGCGGGTCGACTGCGTACCCATCACCCAGGCCACCGCGTCGGCCAGGTTCGACTTCCCGGAGCCGTTGGGCCCGACTACCACGGTCACCCCCGGCTCCAGCTCGAGCCGGGTGCGTTCGGCGAAGCTCTTGAATCCGGCCAGCCGGAGGGACTTCAGGTACAAGGAATCACACCCCTGTGATTCGGGTGGCAGCAGGCTATCACAGGCCTGTCGGGAGCCGGGATCACCGCCGCACCGTGAAGGCGGCGAGGCGAGCGTCGGGCTCGACGGGGGTGAAGGCAATGTCGTCGACGATCGCCCCCGGCGGACCGATCCACAACCAGCCGGCCAGCTCCTCCATGAGGTCGTCGGGTCCCTGGGCGAGGATCTCCACGCCCCCGTCGGCCCGATTGCGAATCCAGCCGCTCAGTCCCAGCCGGTCGGCCAGGCGGATGGTGTGATAGCGGTAACCGACCCCCTGGACCCGCCCAGTGACGACCGCCCGCCAGGCGGTCACCGCTGGCACGACGGGCACCAGTACGAGCTGCGGCCGCCGATCACCGTCCGGTCGATCGCCGCTCCGCACCGACGGCAGGGCTCACCCGCCCGGCCGTAGACCCGCAGTCGCTGCAGGTACCCGCCCGAGCGGCCGTCGGGCAGCAGGTACGCCAAGTCGTCCAGACTCGTCCCTCCCCACCTCAGCCCCGCCTCCAGCACCGGCCGTATCGACGCCCGGAGAAGCCGAACGTCGTCTGCCGTCAGGGAACCGCCGGGCCGTTGCGGTCTGATGCGGGCGCGATGGAGGACCTCGTCTGCGTAGATGTTGCCGAGGCCGGCGAGGAGCCGCTGATCCAGCAGCAGCGACTTGATCGGGGCGGTACGGCCTTCCAGCAGCCCGGCCAGCTCCCGGGTGGTGGGGAGGTGGCGAAGAGCATCGGGTCCCAGCCGCCCGAGCGGGCCGGCTTCCAGCTCGGCGGGCGTGAGCACCGCCACGAACCCGAACGTGCGCGGGTCGACCATCCGCACTTGACGGCCGCTGTCCAGGGTGACCAACACGTGGGTGTGGGGGCTGTCGGCCTCGCCGGGATCGGCCAGCTCGACCCGGCCCGACATGCCCAGGTGCAGCACCCAGACCAGATCTCCCTCCAGTCGGGTGAGGAGGAACTTGCCGTGGCGATCGACCCTCCGAATCCGCCGTCCGGTCAGCCGATCGGCAAAGTCGCGGTGGCGCGGCTGGCGCCGGGTGAGGCGGGGGTGGCGGACCTCGACCGCAGTGATGACCGCCCCTTCCAGCTCGGGTGCAAGGGATCGGCGAACGGTCTCGACCTCGGGAAGTTCGGGCACGAGCGCAGGGTAGCGATGGCCCGGTCCCTCCGAACAGGCCGCCACTCTCCGTCCGGACCGTCTCAGTCCCCGCCTTCCTCCAGCTGGGCGAGCGCCTCGCGGGCGGCCTGCTGCTCGGCCTCCTTCTTCGACCGACCGACCCCCCGCCCGATCACCCTCCCCCCCACCGCCACCATGGCCGAGAACTGCTTCTCGTGGTCGGGCCCCTCGTCGTCCACCTCGTAGGCGGGCCGCTGCCCGACCGGGGCCAGCACCTCCTGCAACCTGGTCTTGTAGTCCATCCGGCCCGGGGAACGGGCCCGTACCGCCACCCGGCCCCGCCACAGGTCGAGGATCACGGTTCGCACCTGCTCCAGCCCGGCGTCGAGATAGACGGCGGCGAGGACCGCCTCCATGGCGTCGGCCAGGATCGAGTCCTTCTCTCGACCGCCGGTTGCCTCCTCTCCTCGGCCCAGGAGGAGGTGATCACCCAAACCGAGCCTGGTGGCGATCGCCGCCAGCTCGTCGCCGCTGACCAGCGCCGCCCGCACCTTCGCCATCTCTCCCTCCGGCATCTGCGGATAGCGCTCATACAGGTGATCGGTGATCACCATCTGGAGGATGGCGTCTCCCAAGAACTCGAGCCGCTCGTTGGACTCGGCGTCCTCGTGCTCGGCCGTGTAGGAGCGATGGATCAGGGCGGCTCTGAGCAGCGATCGGTCGCCGAAACGATGACCCAAGGCGGCCTCCAGCGGCCGCTCCCCGGTCATGGGGCAGCCAGCCGCCCCGCCACCAGTCCGACGAGATCCCGCTTGGCTCCGTCGCGGGCCATGGCCAAGGCGTTGGCCACCGCCACCCGTGACGAGGAGCCGTGGGCGATCACCACCACCCCGTTGGTGCCGACCAGCTGGGCTCCTCCCGAGGTCTCGTAGTCGATGGCACTGGCCACCTCCCGCAGGCGGGGGAGGATCGCCTCTCGATGCTCGGGGGAGAGTCCGTCGATCGCCTGCAGGGCGAGCCCGGTGACGATCTGGGCGGCACCCTCTGTCGTCTTGAGGAGCACGTTTCCGGTGAATCCGTCCGTGACGAACACGTCGGCCTTGTCGGTGGCGAGATCGCGCCCTTCGACGTTGCCGATGAAGTTGATGGGAGCCTGCTCGAGCAGCAGGTACGCCTCCCGTTCCAGATCTCGACCTTTGCCGCGTTCCTCACCGATGTTGAGCAGACCCACCCGAGGGTGTTCGAGACCGAACGTCACCTCGGCCACGGCCGCTCCCATCACGCCGAATTGGGCGAGATGCTCAG
>JBFGJL010000193.1:0-4305 GCA_041577235.1 Acidimicrobiia bacterium
GAAGAGCGGCCGACATGAGCGAGGCCGTCGCCACGGCCGCCGGCCTGGCTCGGCCGGGGGATGTGGTCCTACTGGCCCCGGGCTGCGCCAGCTTCGACATGTTCGACTCCTACGTCGAACGGGGTGACCGGTTCGCCGCCGCCGTGCGGGAGCTCCAGGAGGCGGCACCGTGACCGGCAACGTCACCTCGATCGTGCAGGCCCGGGCCGCGGCCCGCCGGCGCTCCGACCGCTTCGAGGTGAACACCCGGGTGGCGGTGACGCTGCTGGTGGTGGTGGGCGTCCTGGTGGTGGTGGGTCTGGGTGCCACCCTGTCGGCGTCGTCGGTGGTGGGCATCACCCAGGCCAGTGACGGCCTCTACTTCTTCAAGCGGCAGGCGATGTGGGTGGGGCTGGGGCTGGTTGCCCTCCTCATCGGTATGCGGATCCCCTACCGCTGGTATCGAAAGGCGGCGCTCCCGATGTTCGTCGGGGTGCTGGCGCTGCTGGTGGCGGTGCTGCTGGTGAGCGACGAGCGCAACGGTGCGGCGCGCTGGCTGCAACTGGGCCCCTTGAGCCTGCAACCCTCGGAGCCGGCCAAGTTCGCCACCGTGGTGTTCCTCGCCGCCCTGATGGTGAAGAAGGAGCGCCTCCTCGGCGACCTCGGCCACTTCCTCGCCCCGGTGGCCATCTCCATCGGCCTGGTGGCCGGGTTACTGATGCTCCAACCCGATCTGGGCACCACCATCATCGTCGGAGCGGCGGCGATGACGGTGCTGACGGTCTCACTCGCGCCGCTGGGGTACGTCGTCTTCACCGGCCTGCTCTCGTCGCTGGCCGCGACCGGCCTGGCCCTGGCAGCTCCCTACCGGCGAGCCCGCCTCCTGTGCTTCCTCGATCCGTTCGCCGACCCGCTGGGCGACTGCTACCAGCTGATCCAGAGCTACCTGGCGCTCGGAACCGGCGGGACCCTGGGGGTGGGCCTGGGAGCCAGCCGGGCCCGGTGGCTCTTCCTCCCCAACGCCCACACCGACTTCATCTTCTCCATCATCGGGGAGGAGACCGGGTTCGTGGGAGCGGTGGTGGTGCTGATCCTCCTCGCCATCCTCACCGTGGTCGGGTTCGTGATCGCCCTCCGTGCTCCCGACCGCTTCGGCCGTATGGTGGCGGCCGGCCTGACCGCCTGGCTGTCGGTGCAAGCCCTGGTCAACATCGGGGGGGTGGTGGGCGTGATTCCGATCACCGGCATCGCCCTGCCGTTCGTGTCCTTCGGGGGCAGCGCCCTGCTGGCGGCGATGGCAGCGGTGGGCGTCCTCTACAACATCGCCGTTGCCGGCGTCTCCCGTTCCCAGGCCGGTCGCGCCCGATGACCTATGCCATCGCCGCCGCCGGGACCGGGGGCCACGTCTACCCCGGTCTGGCGGTGGCCGAGGCCCTGCTGGCGACCGGGATCGACCGGTCCGACATCGTGTTCGTGGGGGGATCGCGGCTCGAATCGACCATCTACCCGGCGGCGGGCTTCCCTTTCGTCCGGTTGGAGCTGCGGGGCCTGCGCCGCAGCCTCTCCGTCGACAACCTGACCCTCCCGGGTGTGATCTGGCGGGCGGCCCGGCAAGCGGCCCACGCCTTCCGGCACCGGCTGGTGCAGGTGGTGCTGGCGATGGGGGGATACGTCACCGTTCCGGTTGGTTGGGGCAGCCGGCGGGCCGGTATCCCGTTGTTCCTGGCCGAGCAGAACGCCGTCGCCGGCCTGGCCAACCGGGCCATGGCCAGGTGGGCCGAGGAGATCTTCCTGGCCTTCCCCCACACCCGCGGAATCCGGCACGGCCGCCACACCGGGAATCCGATCCGGAGGGAGCTGGCCGCCTTCTCCCGCTCGGACCTCCGTCCCGCCGCGCTGGGCCGCTACCAACTCGATCCGGGGCGATTGGTGGTGGGGGTGTTCGGAGGGTCATTGGGAGCCGGGGCCATCAATCGGGCGATCCCGGCGCTGGTGCGGTCGTGGGCGGGTCCGCCCATCCAGGTCCTGCAGCTGGCCGGTGAGAAGCACGCCCCCGCCTTGCGGGTGGCGGCCGAGTCCTCGCCGCTCCCATGGCGGATCCTGGGCTTCGAGCCCGACATGCAGTACTTTTTCGCGGCGTGTGATCTGGTGATCGCCCGGGCCGGGGGCTCGGTGGCGGAGATCACGGCCACCGAAACCCCCTCGGTATTGGTCCCCGGTTCTTTCGGCGGAGGGCACCAGATCGCCAACGCCGAGGCCCTGGCGCGGGAGGGAGCCTGCCGAGTGGTGGGAGAAGGAGAATTGCGAGAGCTGCGGGAGGTGGTGGAGGCACTCTGTTCCGATCCCAACCTGCTCCGCCGGATGGCCGAGGCGGCCCGGCGGGTCGCCCGGCCCCGAGCCGCCGCCGACGTCGCCGCCGCCCTCCGGGCCCGCCATGGCTGATCTGGCCCGCGCCCGATCGATCCACGTGGTGGGCGTCGGAGGTGCCGGTATGAGCGCCCTGGCCAAGCTGCTCCACCAGCTCGGATACACCGTGAGCGGATCAGACCTGAAGATGGGGGCGACGCTTCCCAACCTGGCCGACATCGGGATGGAGGTGTGGGCGGGATCACGGCCCGACCGGATGGCGGAGATGGACCTGGTCGTGGCGTCTTCGGCGGTACCGCCCTCCGACCCGGAGCTGCAGGCCGCCGGCACCGCCGGCGTTCCCGTGTGGGACCGGCCTGCCCTGCTGGCCGCCTTGACCAGGAGGATGCCGACCATCGGCGCCACCGGCACCCACGGCAAGACCACCACCACGGCTCTGCTGGTCGCCGGTCTGCGGTCGCTCGGCCGCGACCCCTCGTTCGTGGTGGGAGGTGAGCTGCGGGCGCTGGCCACCAACGCCCACCTCGGCGAGGAGGAGTTGCTGGTGCTCGAGGCGGACGAGGCGTTCGGGACCTTCCTCCGGCTGTCGCTGGCGGGGCTGGTGGTGACCAATGTCGAGCCGGAGCACATCGACCACTTCGGCTCGGTCGAGGCGATGGAGGACGCCTACCTGACCGTGGCCACCGGCGTCGACGGCCCAGTGGTGGCCGGAGCCGACGACGAGGGAAGTGCCCGCTTGGCAGCCCGGGCGGGATGCGCGACCTTTGGTCTCGACCCGTCCGCCACGTGGGTCGTGAGCGAGGTGGAGGAGGAGGCCGATCGGGTCCGCTTCCGGCTCGAAGGCGCCGGACGATCGGTTGCGGTCGAAGTGGGACGCCCGGGCCTCCACATGGTTCGCAACGCGGCAGGGGCGCTGGCTCTGCTCGGCGAGTTTGGTCACGATCTCGAAGCGGCCGCGGTGGGGATGAGGACCTTCGCCGGCGTGCGCCGGCGGTTCGAGGTACGGGGAGAGATCGGTGGGGTCACCATGATCGACGACTACGCCCACCATCCCACCGAGGTGGCCGCCTTGCTGGAAGCGGCGGGGCGGGGAGGCTGGAGACGCATCTGGGCGGTGTTCCAGCCTCATCTCTACTCGCGTACGGTCGCCATGTCCGAACGCTTCGGACCGGCCTTCGCCGGCGCCGACCAGGTGGTGATCACCGACATCTTCGGGGCGCGGGAACCCCCTCAGCCGGGGGTGACCGGTGCCCTGGTGGCAGAGGCGGTGCGGCGCTCCACCGAGTCGGAAGTCGTCTACGTGCCCCACCGGGCCGAGCTGGCCGAGTACCTCGCTCCCCGGGTGGAGCCTGGTGATCTGGTGTTGAGCATCGGCGCCGGAGACATCACCGGCCTGTCCGACGAGCTGGCTCCTCGCCTGGCCGCGAGGTTCGCAACGTGAGCTGGGAGAGCATGGTGGCGTCGGGGGAGATCGCGGTCGATGCCCCGCTCGACCGGCTGACCACCTACCGCCTGGGAGGGCCGGCTCGCTACTACTTGGAGGCGGAGGATGTGACCGCCCTGACCGAAGCCGGCCGCCACTGCGCGGCCGCCGCCATACCGGTCTTGGTGTTGGGCCGGGGTAGCAACCTGGTCATCTCCGATGGAGGATTCGACGGTTTGGTGGTGAGGCTCGGCAAGGCGTTCTCGTGGACGACGATCAGCGACGGCGAGGTCACGGCAGGCGCCGCCACCTCCCTGCCGGCGGTGGCGCGGGCGGCGGCCAAGGAGGGACGGGGTGGCCTGGAGTTCCTGGTGGGGATCCCGGGCTCGGTGGGAGGAGCGGTGCGGATGAACGCCGGCTGCCACGGCAGCGAGACGGCCGGCTGGCTGATCACCGCCGGGGTGGTCGATCTCGACGGTGGGACCGTGACCGACCGCACCCCCGAGCAGTTGGAGCTCGGATATCGCCGCAGCTCC
>JBFGJL010000194.1:0-4304 GCA_041577235.1 Acidimicrobiia bacterium
CACCGGGTCGTAGACGGACCGGGGGTCGGGGAGGGCCAACTCGGATCCGCCGGGCACCGAGGCAACCCGGTCGGGACGGGCCGCCAACGCCGCCACCGCCACTGCCGCCACGATCACCACGGCTCCTCCGGCCAGAGCGCGCCCTCTCATCGCCGATCGGCCTCCACCGCCGGGTGCGACCGTCTCATCTCAATGCACGGCCCGCAGACCCATCAACGCCAGGGCGAGCACCCCGGCCCCGGCCACGAACACTCGCGCCTCCCGCCACCGCCACACCACCGCCAGCAGAGTGGCGAAGATCACCCCCGCCAGGAGGGTCTGCACCAGGACACCCGCATCGGTGCGAGGGAGGAGCAGGTCGAGAAGGGGTCCGTCCACGTCCCCTGGCAACCAGTGCCAGCCGGACCGCATTCCGGGAAGCAAACCGGGTAGCTGGCCGTTGGCAACGGCGAGCCGACCCGAGAGGATCTGTCCACCATGCCCAACACCACCTACGACGTGATCGTCATCGGCGCCGGACCCGCCGGCGAGAACGCGGCCGATCTGGCCGGCCGGGGAGGCCTGGAGGTGGCCATCGTCGAGCGGGAGCTGGTGGGGGGTGAGTGCTCCTACTACGCCTGCATGCCCTCCAAAGCATTGCTGCGTCCTGGCGAGGCGGTGCGGGCGGCTCACCGGGCTCCCGGAGCAGCGGAGGCGGTGAGCGGCGAGATCGACGTGGAGGCGGCCTTGCGCCGACGGGACGCCCTGGCCGCCAACTGGAACGATCGGGGTCAGGTGAGCTGGCTGGAGAAGGCGGGGGTGGATCTGATCCGCGGACACGGCCGGTTGGCGGGGCCCAAGCGGGTCGAGGTGGAGGGCCCCGACGGGGAGCGCACCCTGTACGAGGTCTCCACTGCGGTGGTGATCGCCACCGGCAGCGGGGCGGCGATGCCGCCCATTCCCGGTCTTGAGTCGGTGGGAGCCTGGGACAACCGCCACGTCACCACCGCCAAGGAGGTGCCTCGGCGGCTCCTGGTGCTCGGCGGGGGCGTCGTCGGAGTGGAGATGGCACAGGCTTGGAAGACGCTCGGCTCCGAGGAGGTAACGGTGGTGGAGATGATGCCCGCCCTCCTTCCCCGGGAAGAGCCCTTCGCCGGCCAAGAACTCCGGCAAGCGCTGGAGCGGATCGGGGTAGCGGTGTTCACCGGGACCACCCTCACCCGGGTGGAGCGGCTGGGGCCGGGCGGCCCGGTCATCGCCACGCTCAGTTCGGAGGGCGGGGGCGACTTCACCGTCGAAGCCGACGAGATCCTCGTGGCGGTCGGACGGAGAGCCCTGACCACCGACCTCGGGCTGGACACGGTCGGCCTCGAACCGGGTCGTTGGATCGACGTCGACGATCGCATGCTCGCCACCGGAGTGGATGGGGAGTGGCTGTATGTGGTGGGAGATGCCAACGGACGGTCCCTGCTCACCCACACCGGCAAGTATCAGGCCCGCATCGCCGGAGCCCGCATCGCCGGGATCGACACCACCGCCTGGTCGGATGTCACCGCCGTCCCCCGCGTGGTCTTCACCGATCCTCACATCGCGGCCGTGGGGCTGACCGAGGCGGAGGCGAGGGAACAGGGGATCGAGGTGCGGACGGTGTCGTACAACATCGGCCACGTGGCCGGGTCCTCGGCCCTGGGACGTGGGATTCGCGGCACCTGCCATCTGGTCATCGACGCCGAGCGGCGAGTGATCGTCGGCGCCACCTTCGTCGGTCCCGGCGCCGGGGAGCTGCTGCACGCCGCCACCATCGCCATCGTCGGCGAAGTGACTCTCGACCGCCTCTGGCATGCCACCCCCGCCTTTCCGACCATGAGCGAGGTGTGGTTGCGCTTCTTGGAGGCGTACCGGGACCAGCACCACCACGTCTTCGTGTGAGAAGGGAGCTCCCCGCCCAGCCGCGGGCCGGCTTCCCCGCTCTCACGGCCGACCAGATGCGGGAGGTGGACCGGATCATGGTCGAAGAGCTGGGCATCGATCTCACCCGGATGATGGAGAACGCCGGACGTAACCTGGCCGACCTGGTCATTCGTCTCTTCCGGCCGGCCACGGTGACGGTGCTGGCCGGGTCGGGCGGCAACGGGGGAGGGGGGCTGGTGGCCGCCCGCCATCTGTCCAACCGCGGGGTGGCAGTGACAGTGAGCGTCTCCGGCGGCGATCTGGCCGAGGTGCCGGCTCGCCAGCTGGCCATCCTCGAGAACATGACGGTTGCCGTCACCGAACAGCCTGTGGAGGCGGAGGTGGTGATCGACGCCCTCATCGGCTACAGCCTGTCCGGTCCTCCCCGCGACCGCGCGGCCGAGCTGATCGGCTGGGCGAACGAGCGGTCGACGCCGGTGGTGAGCCTCGACACACCCAGCGGGCTCGACGTGACCACCGGCGTCGCCGCCGAGCCGTCGGTGGTCGCCGATGCCACCCTCACGCTGGCGCTGCCCAAGATCGGCCTGCTCGAGGCTGCGCAGGTGGGAGACCTGTACCTGGCAGACATCTCGGTGCCGCCGGCGGTCTACCGCCGATTCGGGATCGATCTCCCCGAACTGTTCGCTGAGGAGACGGTGATCCGCCTGGCCTGAGCACATGCCGGATGGGGCTCCTGCCGGTCGACGGTGGGGCGAGATCGGGTCGCTTCCGACGCCGTCGCCGGTCCAGAGATATCGGCTATCCGGGTCGTCACGCTGACGCCTCGGTACGTAGCATTCCAGCCACCGTCCGGAGGTCGGCGAGATCGTGGGGGCTGTTCGTCGATCACTGATCGTCTGCATTGCAGGGCTCGTCACGGTATCGGCCTGTGAGGGTCAGGCCGGCCCGGCCTCGCCTCCCGCCGGCCCGGTCGATGAGGCAGCCCCGAGCGCAGAGGAAGAGCCGACAGTCGATCGCTCCAGTGAGAGCTACGTCGAGAATCTCCTCGCCAAAGAGACCGCCGGTGAATGGACCAGAGCAGAAGGGCTGGTGGCGACGCTCCGCCTGTTGGCCGGTGAGGCGGACGCGGCCGAGGTACTCCGCCACGGCACCGTGACGGAAGCAGAAGGCACCGGCATCGTGATGATGGCCCGCTCCTTCCTCGCCGGCTCGCCCGACCAGCAGGCCCGGGCCGAGATCACTCGTCTCCTCGACCGCCTGGTGTTCTCCAACGAACGGCTCGAGGCGATGGCAGGCATCGGCGATCTGGGGGCGTTTGGTCCGGGCACGCTGGCGGCAGGTTTGGCCGCCGACCCGGAGGAGGATTGCCGCCTCTTCTTCGCCGATCTCGAGCCCGAAGGGGTCGGCCCCTGCCTGCGGATGCGTTCCCTGACCGGAGTGACGACCCCCTATCCGGGTCCATATCGGGTCTTCGGGCCGGTGCCGGAGGCACCGTCGGGCGGCTGGACGGACGAGCACTACGACCTCGTCCTCGAAGCCTTGCGGGAGGCCGTGGAGCGCTACAGCCAGCTTCGGGGCGGGCCAACGCTCGATATCCCTCCGGTGAACGTAGTGCTCTCGGTCGCACCAGCCGGGTTCGCCAGCGCCGACCCGGTCGAGAATCAGCCCTGTGGGGTGGTCCTCTACACGACCCTGCAGAGCTTCGCCCCCGTGAACTTCAAGCACGTGATCGCCCATGAGGTGGCTCACTGCCTCCAAACCGAGACGTTCCCCGCACAGAACAAGGTCGATTACCAGTTCATCCGGTGGCGAGAGGAGGGCATGAGCGAGTACCTGGCGAGTCTGGTGTATCCCACCAACAACTTGGAATGGGCGGAGGAACGGATGAAGAAACTCGAGCAAGCGGAGCTGGCCACGACCTTGCTCGATCGGAGCTACGCCAACTTCATGTTCTTCATGGATCTGGATGCGAGAGATGGAGAAGAGGCGGTCTTCGACCTCATCCGCCATCTGCCCACGGTGAGCGGGACGCAGCCCCAGATCGACGCTCTCCTGACGTACCCCGGGTTGGTGGAGAAGTACCACCAGTTCGTCAGACTGACGACGGATGAGAAGCTGCCCGACACCGGCGGTGGGTTTGGTCCCTACCCGATGACCGAGACGAATCAGCCGCCCGTAGTCATCACCACGACCGGTCCGGCGGTGGCCGCTCCCCTCCGTCCGTTTGGCTTGATACGGCGTCGTCTGACGGTCGAGCCGGGCAAGCAGGCGTGCCTGACCTACGAGGAGGGAGCGCGGGTCGAGAGTCGACCGAGTTCGGGGGGCGAATGGACGGGCCTGCCGGTGTTGCTGCCCATGAAGGCCGGCGAGCCAGACGACGTGGTGATGGTGGCGACGTCGCAGCAACCCGTCGC